>NZ_JAHREU010000037.1:0-72341 GCF_020883145.1 Microcoleus sp. CAWBG27 | reverse complement strand
GCAAGACTCTTTGTTATTCTAAATGTGAGGAAATGCTCAAGCATTCTATTAAATTATTAATACATTACTTGAAGTTTGACGATATTCCCATTCCTGGAGCATTCATACCTTGATTCAGCAACGCCGAGCTTTTATCAATGCTATAATTGGGCTGACACTTGCACTCTACTGCACTCAACACCAAAACCACGATCGCGATCGCCCTTGAATTTGCATTCAGCACAATGTTCAGGCATACTGCATAATTAAAAAGCCTTATTTTTAGTCCATAAACCCCAACCATGAGAAGTTACTACTGCGGCGAACTACGAAGCGAACACATCGGACAAACTGTCACCCTTTACGGCTGGGTGGATCGCCGCCGCGATCATGGCGGGGTGATTTTTCTCGATGTGCGCGATCGATCGGGTATTGTGCAAATTGTCAGCGATCCGCAGCGCACCCCCGACTCCTATAACGGCGCTGAGGCTTTGCGCGGCGAATACGTGGTGAAAATTATCGGTAGAGTCACCAGCCGCCCCGAAGATTCCCTCAACCCCAAATTACCTACGGGTGAAGTAGAAATTTACGCTGACGAAATCGAGTTGTTGAATGCGGTGCGGAAACAGTTACCGTTTCAGGTGGCGACGGCTGAGAATGAAAGCGTGCGGGAAGATTTGCGCTTGAAATATCGGTATTTGGACTTGCGGCGCGATCGCATGAGTCGCAATTTACAACTTCGCCACCAAGTTGTCAAAGCCATGCGCCGCCACCTCGAAGATGCGGAAGGTTTCATGGAAATTGAAACCCCAATTTTAACTCGCGCAACTCCCGAAGGTGCGAGAGATTATTTAGTTCCCAGCCGCGTCAATCCCGGTACGTGGTATGCTTTGCCGCAATCGCCACAGTTGTTCAAACAATTGTTAATGGTGTCTGGTTTTGACAGATACTATCAAATTGCCCGCTGCTTCCGCGATGAAGATTTGCGCGCCGACAGACAACCGGAATTTACCCAATTGGACATGGAAATGAGTTTCATGTCTGTGGAAGAAGTCATCAAATTAAATGAAGGTTTAGTCTGCAATATTTTCAAAAGTGTGAAAGGCGTCGAATTACCTTGTCCTTTCCCGCGCTTGACTTACGCCGAAGCCATGGATCGGTACGGTAGCGACAAACCGGATACTCGCTTCGGTTTGGAATTAGTCGATGTTTCCGATTTGATGAAAGATTCGGGATTTAAAGTATTTTCCGGTGCAATTGCTGCGGGCGGAATCGTGAAAGTTTTGCCGATTCCGGGCGGTAATGAGGTTTTTTCTAACGAGCGAATTAAAAAAGGTGATGTGTTTAAAGAAGCCAGCGACGCGGGTGCGAAAGGCTTGGCTTTCATTCGCGTGCGGGAAAATGGTGAAATTGATACGATCGGCGCAATTAAGGATAATTTAACTGAGGCTCAAAAACAGGAATTGCTCGATCGCACGGGCGCGCAACCAGGTCATTTGCTGTTATTTGCAGCCGCCGAGGCACCAACCGTCAATAAGATTTTGGATAGATTGCGTTTGTTCGTCGGTAATGACTTGGGATTGATTGACAAAGACAAGATGAATCTGTTATGGGTGACAGATTTTCCAATGTTTGAATGGAACGCCGATGAGAAGCGTTTGGAAGCATTGCACCACCCGTTTACAGCCCCGCATCCTGATGATATTGCTGATTTAAAGACGGCCAGAGCTCAAGCTTACGATTTGGTATTAAACGGTACAGAAATCGGTGGCGGTTCTCTGCGGATTTACCAGCGAGATGTTCAGGAAAAGGTGTTTGAGGCGATCGGCTTATCGACTGAGGAAGCTTACAATAAGTTCGGCTTTTTGTTGGATGCCTTTGAGTACGGAACACCTCCCCACGGTGGCATAGCCTACGGTTTGGATCGATTGGTGATGCTGTTAGCCGGCGAGGAGTCGATTCGGGATGTGATGGCGTTTCCGAAGACACAGCAGGCGGGTTGTTTGCTGACGAATGCGCCGTCTAGTGTGGATGAGAAGCAGTTGAAGGAGTTGCAAGTGCGATCGACCTATGTACCTAAATCATAGGCTGATAAAACACCTTCAATGAATAGTGGATGGGTGGCGAGAAACCGGGTTTTTCCAGAATATAGCCGTTATCAGAAAGATGAGGTACGTTGTTGGGCTTCAGCCCTCTTAGTTTAAGCGGTTATGTAAGCTGTCAGTTATACCCGATCTTTTTGAGAAAAGCTATACTTCGCCACAAACCAAAGAAACTGCGAAAAACCCGGTTTCTTTGGTTTGCGGGCAATCAGAAACCGGGTTTTTCCCAGAATACTCGTCACACATCGTAGAAACTGCGAAAAACCCGGTTTCTTTGGTTTACGAATGGCCAGATAACCCAGGTTACGGCAAGGCAGCGGGGATATTTAAATGGTTATTCAAACATCTATTGCCGATCGGAAGCCAAATATCGAGCAAATTATTTCAGTCATTACCAAACCGATGATCGGAGAAATTTGTCATCAGGTTATATTTAGTTATGGGGATGAATTACGGCTAGATTTCGGTGAGATGTCTGCCTACACTCACCCAAAATTAGCACATCTATCCAAAGGTAGTTGGCAATTTGGCACGAGGGCAACACCTTGGGTTTTCAAGCAAGGCGATCGCATTTTAACTTCTTCCTTGCCAGTAGATATAGATGGAGAAATAGATGAGGTAGAAATAGATGCTGTCAAAAAAGTTTTGCAGCAATTGGAAAATAAAGAATTGATTGATTTTGCGATCGATGCTGATAATATTAGTCTCACTCTAGTTTTTGAGGGCGATTATCAACTAATTTTACAGGCAGATTTGCAAGATGATTCTGGACTTCCCTATTGGGAATTGTTCATGCCAACAGAACAAGTTTTGACGGTTGGGCCTGGATTCTTTTGGGAATGTAAATCAAGTGTTATTTGAGAATTTGGAAGATTCGATCGCGACTGACTGTTTCAGTATTTTCACCTTCTTTAATAGCATTTTCCATCCCTATATCTTCTAGGGTTTCTGTAAAAACAGTTGATTTACTGTTTAATACTTCTTTTTCCAGTTCTTGACATAACTGCAATTTTTCTGGATAAGGCAGTTGTTTGACTAGGGCTAAAATTTGTTCAAAGTTTAGGGAAAGTTGATAGTTAGCTAGAGTCATTGTTCGTTATGTTGAGGGCTTGTCAATATTTTATCTCAAATCGCGGGTGGCCAGAAACCGGGTTTTTTCGAGAATACTTCGCCACACCTCGTAGAATCTGCGAAAAACCCGGTTTCTTTGCTTCTCGCGAGTGCCCAGAAACCGGGTTTTTTCGAGAACACTTCGCCACACATCGTAGAATCTGCGAAAAACCCGGTTTCTTAGATTTACGGGTGCCCAGAAACCGGGTTTTTGCGAGAATACTTCGCCACACCTCGTAAAAACTGCGAAAAACCCGGTTTCTTTGCTTCTCGCGGGGCCAGAAACCGGGTTTTTTCAAGAATTATTCGCTGCGCCTCGTAGAAGTTGCCAAAAACCCGGTTTCTTTAAGACTCTAAATGAACTCTTTCGAGCCAATTTACAACACTTTGAACTAAATCCGAGTCATGGGGCGAGAAGGTTTGCAGGGGTGGGTGAGGCGTGTCTGCGATGAGACAGATTGTACCGTCGAACCGGGTAAGCGCATTGAGAAAAGTAGGGCTGAAACCTTGGGTGGCCGCGGATGTGGGGCTTTCGTAAAAGATGAGGATGAGGTGTTTGTCGCTATCGCGGCGGAGTTGATTCCAGTAGGATTTGAGTTGGGGGAGGGTTTCGGGTTCGCTATTGGGGCGTTGGGGAAAGTTTTTGTCGAGGAATTGTCCGTAGATGTCGAGGGCGGGGTTATCGGAGTCGATGAATTTGCTGGTGTCGATGCAAATTAGCTGTAGGGATTCGATTAATTGTGTTTCTACAAGTCTGGTATCAAGGATTTTGGGTAATTCTGCTAAATTGAGGCTTTGGGTGAAGGGGGTAGAACCGACTCCTGTTGTTTCTGGGACTTCTGGATGGGGTGTGGTGAGTTGATGGTGCCATGCTTGATAGAAAATTGGGTAAGGCAGATTTTGCGCGCAGTTCCAGATGATTTCAAAGCAGTAGTAGTAGAGGCCATAATTGGTTTCATAGGTCCTATCGCACTGAAATTGCTGCAAAGCTGAGACAACTGAAGGCATCTGGTCATTTTGCACGATTTTATTCAAAATGTCAGCGGCTTCCTGACGGGTATCCTCATCAGTAGTAGTGGAGAGAATTGCGATTAAAGCAGCCATCGCCTCTGGGTTAACTGTGGCAATTTTACCCAAATTTCTAGGGACTACCATACGGGTATACTTATCAGTAGTAGTTGAGAGAATTGCGATTAAAGCAGCGATCGCCTCTGGGTTTCCTGGGTCAATTCTACCCAAACTGCAAGCGACACTCAGACGGGTATCCTCATCAGTAGTAGTTGAGAGAATGGCCATTAAAGCAGCGATCGCCTTTGGGTTTCCTGGGTCAATTTCACCCAAATTGTCAGCGACACTCCGACGGGTATCCTCATCAGTAGTAGTGGAGAGAAGTGCGATTAAAGCAGCGATAGCCTCTGGGTTTCCTGTGGCAATTTCACCCAAATTGTCAGCGACTCTCCGACGGGTATGCTCATCATTAGTAGTGGAGAGAATGGCGATTAAAGCAGCGATCGCCTCTGGGTTGTCTGTGGCAATTTTACCCAAACTGTTAGCGACACTCCGACGGGTATGCTCATCATTAGTAGTGGAGAGAATGGCGATTAAAGCAGCGATCGCCTCTGGGTTGCCTGTGGCAAATTCACCCAAACTGTCAGCGACACTCTGACGGGTAAACTCATCAGTATTAGTGGAGAGAATGGCGATTAAAGCAGCGATCGCCTCTGAGTTGCCTGTGGCAATTTTACCCAAAATTTCAGCGACACTCTCACGGATAAACTCATAATTAGTAGTGGAGAGAATGGCGATTAAAGCAGCGATCGCCTCTGAGTTGCCTGTGGCAATTTTACCCAAACACAGAACGACATTCCTACGAGTACACCCATCATTAGTAGTGGAGAGAATGGCGATTAAAGCAGCGATCGCCTCTGGGTGGCAGGCAGCAATTTTACCCAAACTGTAAGCGGCCATCCAACGGGTAAACTCATAAGTAGTAGTGGAGAGAATGGCGATTAAAGCAGCGATCGCCTCTGGGTTGCCTGTGGCAATTTCACCCAAACACTCAGCAACCCCCAAACGGGTATGCTCATCAGTAGTAGTGGAGAAAATTGCGATTAAAGCAGCGATCGCCTCTGGGTTGCCTGTGGCAATTTCACCCAAATTTTCAGCAACACGCCGACGGGTAAACTCATCATTAGTAGTGGATAGAATGGCGATTAAAGCAGCGATCGCCTCTGGGTTGCCTGGGTCAATTTCACCCAAATTTTCAGCAACACTCCGACGGGTAAACTCATCATTAGTAGTGGATAGAATGGCGATTAAAGCAGCGATCGCCTCTGGGTTGCCTGGGTCAATTTTACCCAAACACTCAGCAACACTCCGACGACCATTTTCATCTTTAGTTTTTTTCAGTAAATCAATGAGTTGGTTGACAGCTATACTATAGTTTGTCTCTAACAGTGCTGCTCTTGCTCCCTCTGCAATAGGAGCGATAAATCTCCGCCATTCTTGTTTTTCAATGTTGAAATAACCGCAGCCCCCGTTAATGATTGCTGCTACTATTTCATCAGCCCACTTACAATCTTTAAACTCTCCTATTCCCGCAGCAGCTAGAAAAAAGGCTCGATATCCATAAAAATCATTGCACTCATCCTCAAACCCGCCCAAGGCCTCAATAAACTCCTGCTTCTGTTTCCGATTCACATTCTCCAGCCCCAACCACAGCAAAATCACCTGCTTCCACTGCGCCTCAAAAATCCGATATTCCTTCCCCACCACCGGAAAATCAATATGATTCCGAGGTAAAAAATAATCCCAATCATCCACCGCCAACGCCGCAAAATACTCCTGAAACGTCGCATGATAAAACCCATAAACAGATTCTTCCGGTTCGTCAATATCGATACCTACCCGATTCAACCATCCCAGAGATAACGCCAATGATAATAAAGACGTTTCATCGCTGCGTTCTCCTAAATACTCACTAACTAACTGATAGGACAAGCGAAAACGACCAGATTTCCCATCAATTGCAGCTTTTGCTAATTCTCCTAACGCTTCATGTAAAAGTTTCTGACACTCACCCTGAGTTTTTCCACATAGCTTTGCGTAGCTTTTGATAATCTGCTCTTTCCAGCGATAGAAATACTTAATAAAACTTGCATATAATTGAGCCTGAGTATCCGGTAAAGTTCCGTCTCTCAAACTCCAAATTTGACACAACATCCACAACCGCAACGGATTTTGAATCAACTCCTTGAGACGCGAATTCTCCGATTCTGCTAGCGCCGCCTCCAAACTCTCCCCCGTCGCAGCATCCCCCATCCCCGCAAACCAACGGCGAATATACTCCGTCACCTGTTCCGGGTTAAACTGCAAATTGCGAAACACATCAAACCCCGAAAAAGCATTTTGATCCGCCTCCCAAACATTCACCCGACAAGTCACCACCACCCGCGCCGTCCGCACCCATGTCGTTGGCAAATCTCCCCCCAACTGCTTCATTCCTTGAGAGTTGGCCATTTCATCCACACCATCCAGCAACAACCAAACCCGACTCATTTGTGCTTCTAAATCACGGCGCGTCGGTTCTCCCGAACGCTTCGGCAACCACACTTTTTCCAAATACTGACAGATATCTTGCTCGCCTAATTCAGCTAAATCTATCCAAATCGGCAACCCCAATTCTTGCTCTAAAATCCAATCAGCAATCTTCTGCAATCGCGTGGTTTTCCCCGCACCCGGTTCGCCAATAATCGCTATTTTTCGCCCTTGACTGATGTCGCTTTTCCCTTGTCGCAATACATCCTCAAAAAAGCGTTCTTCAGCAATGGGAATCAGTTTTTCTGTTTCTTTTTCCTTTTCTTCCTGCTGATTCCTTGGCTGAGGTTTGGGTTTTTGGCGTTCGACAATGGCTAAGGGAACATAAACGCCATCGAGTTGCGGAGTCATCCCGTTGGCGTTGGTGAAGAGGTTGGTGGTGAGTTCTTTTTGTAGCGCGAGGTTTTGGCGGCAAATTTCTTGCCAGTTTATAGTTTCTTCTTTAGGTTTAGGGGTTTCATGTAATATCTCTACTGTGACAGACCCAATTTTAATCTTCCACCGTTCTTCAATTACTTTTAAATTATCTTTTTTCTCAGCAGTTTGATGCTTTAGCTTGAGGTGAAATTTCCAAAACCCCTGAGTTTTTGCACTAGGTTTAAGGACAAGTATATCTAAGTCTTTCAGACAGTCCAAAACATCTTGGATTGCCTCTCCTCTTCTCTGGGCGTTATCGACATTCTTTTCATCCTTGGGTTGAGAGAGTTCTAATGCCTCTCCCAAACATTCCACCAATGCCCATAAATCATCTTTAGTGATCCCTTTCTCAACGGTTTGGGTTCTGTTGTTGCGTTTTTGCTGAATTTTCCCGGATACCAGCAACTCATCTTCCTTTACCCATTCCACGTTGAAGGTAGCTTTCAGCTTATCCCCCGGCACGGCAATTTCCCCATCCGCGAGGGCGAGTAACGCCTCAACCAGTTTGAAGACGTTATTTTTTGTGGTGGCGTTTTTCCCGTATTTTCGTGCCATCGCTACCTTTTGAGTAAAATTTATCGTCGCTTGGGCAAACTTGCCCACAGGAGTTGGTTTGCCCAAGCGCTTAACCTCGATTATACAAGGGTTTCAGAATTTTTGCTTTTTGCTTGTGTGGGCAAAAGCCCAAAAAAATAATTTACCTCATAAGCACAAAACGAGGTGAATTATGGCTACCCAGGAAGATAGAATCAAGCAGCGCGAAGCATTGGAAGATGCTCATGGTAATTTTGTTGAGCCATATATTAATCAATTGATTGAAGTCAACGCTCAGTCTTTACCCAATATTGATGTTGCGCTTCCTGGGTTTTGCTATGTGTCGGGATGGTTGGTTTTGGTTGTATTTTATTGTTTTTGGACGCGCTATCGGATGTCAGCAGAATAGCCTATATTATTCGGCGGTTGAAACCGCTTCTACACAAACGAAGTCTGCCTCCGCAGACTAAGAGGTAAACGGTGTATTTAAACCAGGTTTGGTATAATATTGTTATATCAAACTGCTGCTATATGAGCTGATGGCAAAACTTTACTATCTTGGCATGGCGGAGCTAAATGGTAAGCCAAAAATAGGTCGCAATGCTAGATTATTAGGGGTTAGACCTGGTATTGACATAGATATTGAACAAATGCCGACAGGTTATCTAAATGACCAAGGCTATTTGTTAGCAGATTCAGAACGTGTGTTTCGAGGAGAGCTTGTTGCTGTTGCCGTCAGGAATACAAAGGGAATGTCTGTTTCTATTTCAATTGAAAGTTTACCAGCTTTTCGCAGACCCTCAAAATTTGGTGGAACTGGAAAAGACCCCCTATGGCAAATTGATGACAGAAACATTATGGGAGATTTGCAGGCGATCCAAGATAGCCCCACCCACGTTAGTATCTTGCCAAGAGTTACAATGTCTCTGGAAAGGTATGAGGCAGCATTGGCAAACACCCAAAATGATTGGGAAAGAGTTGATTAACTTTATATATCATAGGAGTCTCTAACAATGGCGTGGATATTCAGTTTATCGGCAGAGTGTGGCTCTGATGAAGCCAATGTTAATAAATTTGCTCAACACTTTGAGGGCATAGAATGGATGCTCTCAAATAATCGCCAATGTCTATGTCGAACAGATACTTTTCAAGATATGGATCGAAACTGGTGGTGTCGGGTTTATCCCAATAATGTTAGTGAAGTGGGAATAGATAGCCCTGAAAGCGCTTATGTAATGACAGAGTTAGGTATTTTATTTTATCTATCTCTACGGTTTGCTCCTTGGTTTCGCTATGCTTTGGTTGGGGTTGAAGTTGATGAATTCAGAACCTATAGTGAACTTATGGAGGATTTATCTAATTTATCTATTCCGGGATTGGTTTTAGCAAAGGAACTTACTCATGGGCTAGAAATATTACCAGTTTTTCGACCATTTAGTCCTAGTTATATGTGGCAACCATATGAGGGGGAAGTCTATAATCCGTTAATGGCATCCCCAGAGTTGAAAAATAAGCTGAATGAGCTTCTAGCTGTGAGGTAACAATATTCGTAAGGCCGATCGCACTTAACGCAAAAAGTGCGTAGGCGACAGCCGAGGCGACAGCCATCGACCTCCGCGATCATTCTTTCCAGTAACGAGTTAAAATCCGAATCACCTCACCCGCTAGAGGCGAAGGTAGAGGCGGGCTCCATTCCCCAACTTGTGCAAAACCCAAAACGTGCAGCAGATTAACGATGCTTTCTACCGCTTTGGGAACCCCGCAAATGAGCAAACGAATCGGTTGTTTCCCTTGAGGTACGTCGGGAATTTCTTCCCGGAGCAGCTCGGGAACGGATTTTGGTTGTGATATCATACAGTTTCTCCTGAATATGGGAGTTCAAGCCCCCACCGAACGATCGTGAGTCTGAGCGGTGGGGGCTTGGTTTTTGTTTGTTAGATTAGTATAGCATAAGCTAGATTGCGGTGTGCTACTTTGGCTCAAAAAAGCTCTAAAAAATTTGCAGTCAGCTAAAATGACATGGTGAACACGCTACCCCCAAACAATGTGAGTCCAGCAAAATCTCCTAGAGTTGCTTTTTACCCCCCGCCTGAAGTTAAGGAGAAGTTAGAGAAACTGGCGAGTATTGAGCGTCGTTCGATTTCCCAAATGGCACTACTTTTGGTGGAGGAAGGGCTCGAAAGAGCACAGAAGGAAGGTAAGTTCAATGAATCCAAAGACGATTAAACCGCTAACTCTACCCTCACTGCCACTTGCCGATCGCTCTCAATTGCCTGTGTGTCCTGCCGTATACTTTGTTTGGGACGGCAATTTAAAAGATTGTCAAGGTTGCAGAATGGTAACATCTGCTTGCAAATTTATCGCTAGCAGTTGAGCGTCACCAGTGATCCGTTGGAAATTGGCAGTTGTAATGGCCGATCGCAATATCAGCAATAAAGAATTGGCGGCTTTAGTTGGGATGCACCCCACTTCCGTGTCTAAAATCAAAACCCGCCGCCGACTCACTCGAATCGATGAAGCAACTCTCAGCGCTTTGTGCAAAGCACTGAATTGTCAGCCCGGAGATTTAATGGTGTATGAGGAGGACGAACCCGATCGCGAAAAATGACATCGTTGTTTACTGTTATTTCAAAATTATTATTAAACCGCAGAGGACACAGAGAACACAGAGGAAGATAAGAGAGAGATGAATAATAAAGACACAATTATTCCCGATTTCTACCTAACTCTCTTTTCTCTCTTTTCTCTGCGCCCTCTGCGCTCTCTGCGGTTAATAAAAACAAATCTCAGTGTCACAGCCAAGCATCTGCGTTAACCTAGTTAATTAACGCACTCCCCAACAAAATTCATGCTTGCCCGCATCCAAGAAATAGCCGCCACCCTCGCCCCCCGCCTGATCGAAATTCGCCGCCACATCCACTCGCACCCCGAACTCAGCGGCCAAGAACATCAAACCGCCGCCTACGTAGCTGGAGTGCTCGCTTCCAGCGGAGTCCGCGCCACCGAAGGCATCGGCAAAACCGGCGTCATCGGCGAACTCAAAGCTAACAGCAGCGAGTCCCGGTGGCTGGCAATTCGTACCGATATGGACGCTTTGCCGATTCAAGAACGCACTCAATTAGAATTTGCCTCGCGCAACGAGGGAGTGATGCACGCCTGCGGCCACGACATCCACACTACGGTTGGTTTGGGCGCAGCAATGATATTGTCTGAGTTAAAAGAAAAATTTTCTGGTAATGTCCGTTTCTTGTTTCAGCCGGCGGAAGAGATTGCCCAAGGTGCTCGCTGGATGATTGCAGATGGGGCGATGCAAGATGTTGACGGCATCCTCGGAGTGCACGTTTTTCCCACGATTCCGGGCGGTTGTATTGGTATCCGCCACGGGGCACTGACGGCGGCCGCAGATGACCTAGAATTGATTGTCATCGGCGAATCCGGCCACGGCGCGCGTCCCCACGAGGCGATCGACGCGATTTGGATTGCTTCTCAGATTATTACTACTTTGCAGCAGGCGATTAGTCGCACGCAAAATCCTTTGAGGCCTGTGGTTTTGACGATCGGGCAAATTAGCGGCGGACGAGCGCCGAACGTGATTGCCGATCGCGTAAAGTTATTGGGCACAGTGCGATCGCTACATCCAGAAACGCACGAAAAACTGCCGGCTTGGATCGAACAAATTGTTTCTAGCGTTTGCGAAACTTACGGTGCTAAGTACGAACTCACCTACAAGCGCGGCGTGCCGGGAGTGCAAAACGATCCAAAACTTACCCAATTATTAGAAGCGTCGGCTTTGGAAGCTTTAGGGCGATCGCGCGTTCAAATTTTACCAGAACCATCCCTCGGCGCGGAAGATTTTTCGATGTATCTAGAACACGCACCGGGAACCATGTTTCGCTTGGGAGTGGGACTGACTGACAAACCGAATTATCCCCTCCATCACCCGCAGTTTGAGGTGGATGAAGCCTCTATTGTGACGGGCGCTGTCACCTTGGCCTATGCTGCTTGTCAATATTGGAAACAAAAATAAGAGTCATTAGTCATTAGTCATTAGTCATTAGTTATCTAATCATCTCATCTCCGGTAAAATAGAGATAATTTCTGTAGGGGCGGGTTCACCAACAATACCTGTCAATAATTAACAATCTCAAAAACCCGCCCCCACCCCACTAGATAGCTCAATATTATTAGTTAAAAATTTTATGACCCTAGATTTCAATAGATTCTGCGACGCCTGCAACCCCAGCAACTCCCTGATGTTAGGAAATCCCGAAGATGAGCGCTACTACATTGATTTTGCTGAGGTGCGCGGCGGCAAAATTATTAACATTCTCAAACGAACAATTACCCGCGTGTCGCCAGATAAACGGACTTGCCAATTATTCACTGGACATATTGGTTGCGGCAAGTCTACGGAATTGTCGCGACTACAAAAAGAGTTGACAGATGAGGGATTTCATGTAGTCTACTTCGAGTCAACCAAAGACCTCGATGAAATGGATCTCGATTTGACAGATATCATGTTGGCGATCGCACGGCGAGTCACCCAAAGTTTGGAAGAGGACAAAATTTCCTTACAGCCCCAAGGTTTTAAAGAATTCTTAAAAAACAGTTGGAATTTTTTACAGAGTCCTGTGACTGTAGAAGCTGAAGGAGAACTTTTTGGGAACAAAATCAAAGGTAACACAGACGGAAATCTGGAACTTTCTCTGCCTTTGGGTATCGCCAAAATTACTGCCAAAATCAAAAGTAATCCCGACTTGCGATCGAAACTAAGACAGTACATGGAACCGCAAGCCAATAAAATGTTAGAACTGATTAATCAAGAAATTATTGATGTCGCAATTAATCAGCTTAAGCAGCAGGGTAAAAAAGGATTGGTGGTGATAGTTGACAACTTAGACCGGATAGTTTCTCGACCCAATGCAGCGGGGCGAGGGTTGCCAGAATATATCTTTATTGACAGAGGAGATCAGTTGCGGCAACTGAACTGCCATTTGGTTTATACGCTACCTTTGGGATTGATTTTTGGCAATGAAAGTGAAATATTAAAAAATCGATTGGGAGGCGGAGTTGACCCGAAAGTTTTGCCGATGGTGCCAGTAAAGAATAGAGATGGCAGCGAATGTGTTGAGGGGATGAATTTGCTGCGACGCATGGTTATGTCGCGGGCTTTTCCTGATGTGTTGCCAGAGGAACATATTACATTAATTACCGAAGTTTTTGACAGTCCTGAAACTTTAGATGAATTGTGTCGAGTCAGCGGAGGTCATCTGCGAAACTTGATGGGGATGTTGTTTGGTTGCTTGCAGCAAGACGACCCTCCAATTTCTCAAGATGTTTTGAAATCAGTGATTCGCAGTTCCCGTGATACTCTCAGTCGCGGTATTGATAACGATGAGTGGGAATTACTTTTTAAAGTGGTGAAAGAACAAACCATTAAAGGAGACAAAGAATACCAAGATTTGCTGCGAAACCTGTGGGTTTTTGAATATGTAGATAGTGAAACAATTTGGTTTGCATTGAATCCGCTGTTGATGGAAACTGAGAAATACAAGCTGTGGCAGCAGCAAAATTCTTGAGGTTATGGTAAACTCAAATCCAGCCGAAGATATTGCATCAGAAAACGAGCGATCGCTCTCTACTTTGGTACGGACGATAACACGCTTTCAAGGAAAATTTTCTTTGACTTTAGTGTGCTGCAATTATGCTAGCTTGCGTGATGCTATGCTAGAAAAATTGTGCGATGGCTCTACTATTGAATATCAAGAATTAGTCCTCGAACCTGCTACCAAAATACTTCATCAAACCATTCTCAATGCCGTCCGAGAGCAACCGCCAAAAGCTTTAATAGTTGTGGGGATGGAATCAGTAGTTGCTCTTGATGACCTACTAGCTGGGGCTAATCGAGCGCGTGACCAATTCAAGCAAGATTTTGCTTTTCCGTTGATATTGTGGGTGACGGATGCTGTACTGGCTAAATTTAGTCGATCGGCAACCGATTTGAAGTCTTGGGTTCCTACTCCAATTCAATTTACTATACCGCTCGATGATTTGATAAATTTGTTGCAACAAAAAGCAAGCCAAGCTTTTGCTGATGTTGAAAATTTCAAATTAGATGAGTGTGAAATTGAGTCATTGGAAAATAACCTGCTAAATTTGGTAGCAGGATTAGACCCGGAATTGCAAGCTAGTTGGCAATTTATTCGGGGTTTAGTTGAATTTCAGAAAAATCAAATAGATTTAGCACTCGCACATTATCAGCAAAGTTTAGCATTTTGGCAGCAAAATCACCAGCTAGAAAGACAAGGAATTGTCTACCACAAAATTGCTCAAGCTTACAACCGCAAAGCTGAATTACACCGGGCAGAAAATCAAGGTTATTGGCAAGAAGCTAGAAAGTATTTACAGCAATCTCTGGAGAGTTTTGAGCAAGCACAACGAAATGATTTAGCAGCTAAATGTATTAGCGAACTCAGTGAAATGCTGCGACTTTTACAAGCTTGGGAAGAGTTGCAAGGTTTAGCTGAAAAAGCCTTGAAAATGCACATAATTTGTGGCACTCCGAATCAAATAGCGGAAGATTATGGCTTTTTGGCTGAGGTGTCGCTGCAAAAATCTCAGTGGGAAAAAGCTTGCGAATTAGCTGAATTAGCATTAGCTGTTTTGGCACAAACAGGAGTATCCCAACAAGAAACTGGTTTGTATTTGCTACTTTTGGCAAAAGGGCAGCGAAATCTCAGTCAGCAATCGGAGGCCGTTAACAACTTAGAAACAGCCAAAGAAAATACGCAACCTCAAGATGATGTGCAGCTTTATCTGAGGATTTTAGAAGAATTGAGAACCCTCTATTTTGAGCAAGGCGAATATTTAAAAGCCTTTCATATCAAACTACAGCAACAAGAAGTTAACAGCAAATATGGATTGCAAGCTTTTATCGGTGCCAGTCGCTTGCAGTCGCCACAACAAATAATTGACAGCGGTTTAGCATCCGGCAAGTCAAAAGCTGAAATTATTGAGGAAATTGAAGCAGCTTCCGGTCGATCGCGCGATATTAAAGAACTCAGCAAACGGATACGTACACCTGCTTGCAAGCTGACGATCGTTCACGGACAATCTGGGGTAGGAAAAAGTTCGATAATTCAGGCATGGTTAGTTCCTGCACTGCAACTGACAACTTTTGAAGCGCGGGACGTATTGCCTGTTTTATTGCAATCTTATCATGATTGGGCGAGGGATTGCGGTCAGTGTTTGCAAGCGGGAATTGAACAATTAAAAGGTGTGAGTTTGTCAGGGGCGATCGACACTCCGACAGCTATTTTAGAACAGTTGCGACTGAATCAAGACCGTAATTTATTAACTGTATTAATCTTTGACCAGTTTGAGGAATTTTTCTTTGCTTATCGAGATCCAATTGGTAGGCGAGAGTTATATGATTTTCTGGCTGAATGTTTAAATCAGATTAGCGACCTCAAAATTATCCTGTCGCTGCGGGAAGATTATCTTTTCTACTTGTTAGAGTTCAATCGCGCCACCAATTTATCAATTATTGATAACGACATTCTCACTAAAAGAATCTGCTATTACTTGGGTAATTTTTCAATTTCAGATGCGACAACAGTTGTTCAAACATTAACAAAAGGCTCTCAATTCTACTTGGACGAGGATTTGGTAAACGCACTGATAGAAGATTTGGCAGGTAAACTCGGCGAAGTGCGGCCGATTGAGTTGCAAATTGTGGGAATGCAACTGGAAAAACAGCAGATTACTCGACTGAGCGAATATCAGCAACTGGGCGATCGGGCTAAGGTTAAACTGGTTGAGGAATTTTTAGCAGAAGTAATAACAGACTGTGGCAAGGAAAATCAAGATATTGCCGAACTTGTCTTGTACTTGCTGACGGATGAAAACAACACTCGTCCCCAAAAAACTTTAGCTGAATTAGCAGCAAATTTAGGAACAGAGTCAGGAGAATTAGATTTAGTTTTAGAGATTGTCGTGCGATCGGGATTGGTATTAGAAGTGCCAGCAACTCCGATCGATCGCTACCAACTTGTCCACGATTATTTAGTACCGTTTATCCGCAAATTGCAAAGTGCCGAATTATTAGAATTACGCGAAAGGCTCAAGCAGACTGAATCAGAAAATCAGATATTAGCAGAGGCAAAACAAAAAGCAGAACTATTGTCAGTAGAATCACAGCGAAAAGCCCAGAGACGAATTGGTATTGGTACAGCGGTATTGAGTATTAGCCTAGTTTTAGCTGCAACTGTAATGGGAGTAGCGTGGCAGCAAGTGGACAAGGCACAGAAATTGACCAAATTAGAGCGCGCAGCAAGCGATGCTTTGAGACTGTTTGAATCTGGCAATAACCAAATAGATGCTTTAATCTCAGCCGTGAAGACTGGAAAAGAACTCAAAGCTACATTCAAGGACGTTCGTTCTATTGCAGATTACCCGATATCTACTCCCCAGATTGCTCTCAACCAGATTCTCGACAACATCCGAGAACAAAATCGGTTTAAAGGAAATCAAAATTCGGTATTAAGTGTCAGTTTTAGTCCGGATGGCAAATACATTGCTACGGCATCAGATGACAAAACAGCGCGGTTGTGGGATTTAACAGGCAAGTTGATACAAGAATTTAAAGGACATCAAGATTCGGTATGGAGTGTCAGCTTTAGTCCCGATGGAAAATACATCGCTACGGCATCACGGGACAAAACAGCAAGGTTGTGGGATTTAACAGGCAAGTTGATACAAGAATTTAAAGGACATCAAAGTGAGGTATCGAGTGTAAGTTTTAGTCCCGACGGCAAATACATTGCTACGGCATCATGGGACAAAACAGCGCGGTTGTGGGATTTAACAGGCAAGTTGATACAAGAATTTAAAGGACATCAAAGTGAGGTAACAAGTGTAAGTTTTAGTCCCGACGGCAAATACATTGCTACGGCATCATGGGACAAAACAGTGCGGTTGTGGGATTTAACAGGCAAGTTGATACAAGAATTTAAAGGACATCAAAACGAGGTAAAGAGTGTCAGTTTTAGTCCGAATGGCAAATACATCGCTACGGCATCATTTGACAAAACAGCGCGGTTGTGGGATTTAACAGGCAAGTTGATACAAGAATTTAAAGGACATCAAAATTTGGTATCGAGTATCAGTTTTAGTCCCGATGGCAAATACATTGCTACGGTATCAGGTGACAATACAGCTCGATTGTGGGCTTTAACAGGCAAGCTGATACAAGAATTTAAAGGACATCAAGATTCGGTATCGAGTGTCAGTTTTAGTCCGGATGGCAAATACATCGCTACGGCATCATTTGACAAAACAGCGCGGTTGTGGGACTTAACAGGCAAGTTGATACAAGGATTTAAAGGATATCAAGATTGGGTAACAAGTGTAAGTTTTAGTCACGACGGCAAATACATCGCTACAGCATCAGCGGACAAAACGGCAAGGTTGTGGGATTTAACAGGCAAGTTGATACAAGAATTTAAAGGACATCAAAATGCGGTAACAAGTGTAAGTTTTAGTCCCGACGGCAAATACTTCGCTACGGCATCATTTGACAAAACAGCGCGGTTGTGGGATTTAACAGGCAAGTTGATACAAGAATTTAAAGGACATCAAGGTTGGTTATTCAGTATCAGTTTTAGTCCCGACGGCAAATACATCGCTACGGCATCAAATGACAAAACAGCGCGGTTGTGGGATTTAACAGGCAAGTTGATACAAGAATTTAAAGGACATCAAAATTTGGTACCGAGTATCAGTTTTAGTCCGGATGGCAAATACATTGCTACTGCATCAACTGACGGTACAGCAAGATTGTGGGCTTTAACAGGCAAGCTGATACAAGAATTTAAAGGACATCAAGATTCGGTATCGAGTGTCAGTTTTAGTCCGGATGGCAAATACATCGCTACGGCATCAGGTGACAAAACAGCGCGGTTGTGGGATTTAACAGGCAAGTTGATACAAGAATTTAAAGGACATCAAGATTCGGTATCGAGTGTCAGTTTTAGTCCGGATGGCAAATACATCGCTACGGCATCAAATGACAAAACAGCGCGGTTGTGGGATTTAACAGGCAAGTTGATACAAGAATTTAAAGGACATCAAAGTTCGGTATCGAGTATCAGTTTTAGTCCTGACGGCAAATACATCGCTACGACATCATTAGACAATACAGCAAGGTTGTGGCGAATTAGAAGTTTAGATGAAATGCTGGTGCAAGGCTGCGATTGGCTGCACGACTATTTGCAGAATAATGCTGATGAAAGCGACAAGCACTTATGCGACGATATTACTCCTCGAAAAGATGAGATTAGTCCTCGAAAAAAATGATTACTCATTTATTCTGCCGATTTTTAGCCTAAAGTTGGGATAGTTTCAGGGCTTCGCATGGGAGGCTAGAAACCGGGTTTCTACGGAATTTTGTGTTTAGTAGCGATAAATCTACGCAGAAACCAGGTTTCTGAGGACACAACTATTTTGCAAGGTGCGTCGCTACTCGAAAAGTCGCTCTTTTTTAGGGATTTATCGCAGGATCCACACCATACGACTGGCATATCTTTGGCAATTCCGCTGTACCAGCAGCCAAATGTGCTAACGTAACGATCGCAAATCCCCAAATTTCAACTATCGGGAGATAGACAACCGTGTTCGCTCAAGCACCTCAAACTCCCAATTACAAATGGTTTAGCTGCATTTCTAGCACTGTTTTCAGCGCCTTGTGCCTGTTGCCCCTTTCCAACGCTGCTGGATACGCCCAAACTCCCCAAAATAGAGTCATCAAAATCGGCGTAGTGCAGCGCTTTGGTACTAAACCTACCGATAAACTAACGCTGAAAGCTTTACCCGGTGACAGCTTAACATTAAGTTACAAAACTCCCCAAGGCACAGAAACCAAAACTACCGCCAGCATCAAACTAGAAATCGCCAATAAACCTCTGGAAGCGCCATTAGTAGAAGAACGAGTTGTTCTGAGCTCCCACCGCAGTTTTGAGAGTGCAGAAGATAGCGCCAATCAGTGGCGTGCTAAGGGTATTGATGTGGAAATTGCTCAACCTTTGCGCTGGCAAGTTTGGGCGAAAAGAGATACTTATAATTCTCCTTTGGTGCGGCGCTGGCTGTTGCAAAGTTTGCAAGCTCAAGGTAACAAAACGGCTTTTTTAGATACGAAAGTTTTTAAACAAATACCTCAAACGTTTTGGCTGTTAAATGGCTTTCGTTTCAACCGCAATGAGTTGGATGTCACGGCTGGTAAAAATGTAATTGAGGTATTGGAACAAACTACTCAAGAGGCGACAGCTACCGATCCAGAAAAAGCTATTCAACAAACTCGCCGTTACGGTGGCAGTTTGCACTTGCAAAAAAATTCTTACGGCACTTATACTTTAGTCAATAATGTGCCGACTGAAACTTATTTGCGCGGTGTTGTTCCTCACGAAATTGGAGCTTTTGCGCCCTACGCTTCGATTGTCGCTCAAACTATTTTGGCGAGAACTTACGCCCTCAGAAATTTGCGCCGATTTGCTGTCGATAATTACGAGTTGTGCGCTGATGTTAACTGTCAAGTTTATAAAGGTTTGACGGAGGTTTTCCCGCAGAGCGATCGCGCGATCGCCCAAACAGCAGGTTTAGTCCTAACTTACGAAAATCAGCTCGTAGACGCGCTCTATTCCGCATCTAGCGGCGGTGTGACAGCGACTTTTGGCGATGTGTGGCACGGCCCGGAACGTCCATATTTGCGATCGATCGTCGATTCCCCCAAGAACCTCTGGGACTTGACAAAGCAGAGCTTGTCTGACGAAACCAACTTCCGCCGCTTTATGACTCTGAAAGCAGGGTTTAATGAGGAAAAAGAAGACACCTTCCGCTGGCGCGAAGAAGCTTCACTGACATCGATTGGTGGGTTTCTCAAACAGTATCTTCAGAAGAAAAAGCACCCGCTGGCTAATTTTAAAACTCTCACAAAAGTTGAAGTGGTGGAAAGGTCGGCTGCTGGTAGAGTTTTGCAGATGAAGGTACAAACTAATTTGGGCCCCATCGATATCGATAAAGATGAGATTCGCAATGCTTTTTTCCCGCCGATTAGCACGCTGTTTTACCTCGATCCAATTTACAATCCAGACAAAACTCTCAACGGTTATGCTTTTGTCGGAGGCGGTTTCGGACACGGCGTGGGAATGAGTCAAACCGGTTCTTACAATTTAGCTAATTTGGGCTGGAGTGGCGATCGTATTCTGAGTTTTTATTTTCCCGGCGCTCAAGTTGTGCCCCTCAACGATTCCATTACATTTTGGCGGGAATAGCATCAGATTCGGCATAAGATTCGGCGGTTGAAACCGCGTCTACACAAACAAAACCCGCCTCCGCGGGTTGAAGAGTGGCCGGTTAAATTTACCTTATCTTCTTTCTTGAGTCGGCGTCCGGCGGACATCGTTTGTATAGACGCGGTTTCAACCGCCGTCTGCTGCGGACATCGTTTGTATAGACGCGGTTTCTAACCGCCGTCTGCTGCGGATTTCTTGAGTCCGCGTCCGGCGGACATCGTTTGTATAGACGCGGTTTCAACCGCCGTCTGCTGCGGACATCGTTTGTATAGACGCGGTTTCTAACCGCCGTCTGCTGCGGATTTCTTGAGTCGGCGTCCGGCGGACATCGTTTGTATAGACGCGGTTTCTAACCGCCGTCTGCTGCGGACATCGTTTGTATAGACGCGGTTTCTAACCGCCGTCTGCTGCGGACATCGTTTGTATAGACGCGGTTTCTAACCGCCGTCTGCTGCGGACATCGTTTGTATAGACGCGGTTTCTAACCGCCGTCTGCTGCGGACATTTTTTGTATAGACGCGATTTCAACCGCACGTCCGATCTTTATCGCCGTCTTTCAATACAAAAACCCAGTCTCTTAACGTAATTAAGCCCAAACAGCTCAATTACGAAAACAAGAAACCGGGTCAATTAGCGCACCGCGCCTGTGAATCCTTTCTTAGTAGAGAGATTCTTCTTGGTGAGTTTCGATCGTACAATCAGACTTAGGATAAGCGACGCAGGTCAGAACAAATCCGGCCTCGATTTGGTCGTCATCCAAGAAAGATTGGTCAGATTGGTCAATTTCGCCAGCAGTAATTTTGCCAGCGCAGGTGGAGCAAGCTCCAGCGCGGCAAGAATACGGGAGGTCGAGTCCTGCTTCTTCGGCAGCATCAAGAATGTAAGTATCGTCATCAACGTCAATGGTCTGGTTGATTCCTTCGGCTTCGCTGATGAGGGTAACTTTGTAAGTTGCCATGCACTAATCCTCTCAAAAATTCAACAATATTGATAAGTTTTCCTAATGCAAACTTCAAGGCTCTATTAGCTTTAAGGTTAGCTCTTAGGTTCGTTCCCTTTATGATAGTAGGGGAAAGAAGGGAGGTTGCAACACTTATTTACAAAAGATTTGAATGGGATTAGTTATAACTTTTTCTAATTTCATCTTAATTACTTATACCTATGTTGGGTTCAGCCTTGTGATACTGTTGCCGCAAGACTTACGCCAAATAACCCGGTTGCGGAAAAAAATCCTGTTTTGAACCCGACAACCAAAAAATCCGATTTTTGGTATGCGGTGTGTCATCGACTTTCAGCCAGACTTGCTGGAATTTGTCCCCCCAGCCTTGGACAGTTGACAGTCTTGTCAGTTGACAGTTGACAGTTGACAGTTGACAGTTGACAGTCAGCGAAGTTGAAGGGTTCCACAGTTGACAGTCAGCGAAGTTGAAGGGTTCCACAGTTGACCGTTGCACAGTACGGGCATCAAACCATTTATGCTTAACGGGTATCGGCTTTGTTCATGAGATTATTTATGTCCGCGCTTTTAGGTGGCGGTTGCGACATACCGCACCAGACTTGGGCGCAAGTCTTTAACTCTACTAAAATCTAAAATCTAAAATCTAAAATCTAAAATCCTATGACTCAAATTAATACTGGCATTGGTTTTGCAGTAAATTCCCCTATTCGCGTGGGGATTGTGGGTACTGGTTTTGCGGCTAAGTTGAGGGCCGAGACGTTGGTAGCTGACGCCCGATCGAACTTGGTAGCAGTCGCGGGCCACAACCCAGATAAAACCGCAGCATTTTGTCAAACATTCGGCGCCGAGGCTGCGGTTTCTTGGCGCAAGCTGGTAGAAAGAGACGATTTAGATTTGGTAATTGTATGTACTGTGAACCGCGATCATGGGGCGATCGTCCTGGCGGCGTTGGAAAATGACAAGCACGTTGTGGTCGAATATCCTCTATCTTTAGATGTGTCTGAGGCCGAAAGGGCGATCGCCCTTGCCGCCCAAAAGCAAAAACTCCTCCACATCGAACACATCGAACTGTTAGGCGGTTTGCATCAAGCAATCAAAGAATCCTTACCATTAATCGGTAAAGTTTTTTATGCCCGCTACATTACTATTACCCCTCAGCGTACCGTACCGCAGCGCTGGACTTTTCAGCATTCCCTATTTGGCTTTCCCTTAATCGGGGCAATTTCTCGACTGCACCGATTTACTGATTTGTTCGGAGAAGTCGGAACCGTTAACTGTCAAACTCAATTTTGGGAGACTCAGCCGGATTTCTACAAAGCTTGTTTGTGCAACGCACAGTTGCGCTTTACCAATGGCGTTGTCGCTGAAGCTGTTTATGGAAAAGGAGAGACTTTTTGGCAGTCGGAAAACATTTTTACTATCTACGGAGAAGCCGGAACCCTGATTTTCACTCCCGAATCCGGTCAATTGATTCAGGGAGAAAATCGGCAGGCGATCGCAGTAGGAACGCGGCGCGGTTTGTTTGCTAAGGATACGGATATGGTGTTAGACTGTTTGTTAAATGGTACGCCGTTGTACGTCAAGAATACCAGTAGTTTGTACGCTTTGAAATTAGCGGATGCTGCGAGGCGATCGAGCGAAACTAGGCAAAAATTGGCGATCGACAATTCATATAGCAGTTCGATCGAAAGATGAGTTCATTTAGTTGACAGTTGACAGTTGACAGTTGACCTCTACCTGGAAGTCCGAGGATTTGAGTAATGAATCGTCTGTTTTAAATTTCTCCCGATCGGGCGGGCGGGCTTTCAACCAATTTTTCCTGGTAAGCTTGAGGAATAGGTAATGAAAAAAGGTAATCGGCAATCACCGAAAAGCTTGCGGTTCAAAAGCTTTCCTCCCATTAGCCATTAGCCATTACCAGACATATAGCGGTTCTCAAAAAAGTAAGGTATGCGTTATGCCCGATTCCCGATGCGCTATGCCCGATTCCCGATGCGCTATGCCCGATTCCCGATGCCCGATCCCCATGAGTACCTAATCTATCTAAAAAAGGCCAGATATTTTTGCAATAAAATGGCAGTAACTACACATCAACTGATTCAGTGGAAACAGCAAGGGCGTCGAATTGTGGCGCTGACCGGTTATGATTACGCGATCGCCCAACTACTCGACCAAGCAGGCACTGACATCATCCTAGTCGGCGATTCCCTCGCCATGCCAATATTGGGCTACGAAACTACGCTACCGCTAACCCTCGATGAAATACTGCACCACGCTAAAGCAGTCCGTCGCGGCGTCAAGCAAGCATTAGTTGTTGTGGATTTGCCGTTTTTGACTTACCAGGAAAGTCCCCAGCAAGCCATGCACTCGGCCGGGAGAGTTTTGAAAGAAACTGGCGCTCAAGCTGTAAAATTGGAGGGCGGATATCCAGCAATGGCGGCCACCGTTTCGCAGCTAACATCCGCCGGGATTCCGGTGATGGGTCACGTTGGTTTAACTCCCCAGTCGGTACACCAACTCGGTTACAAAAAACAAGGCAAAACAGCCGAATCTGCCGATCGCATCCTAGCAGAGTCGATCGCACTTCAAGAAGCAGGTGCCTTTGCGATCGTCCTAGAGCACATTCCCCCAGACTTAGCGGCTCAAATTACCGAAAAATTAACTATTCCCACCATTGGTATCGGCGCCGGGCCGCACTGCGACGGACAAGTTTTGGTTACTTCCGATTTGTTGGGACTTTCCGAAAAACAACCGCCTTTTGCCAAAGCTTACGTCAATTTGCGATCGACAATTACCCAAGCTGTCCAAGATTATTCCCTAGAAGTTAGAGAACGAAAATTTCCCGAATTGTAAAACATAAATCGAACTGACTCCCTTGCCAGCAGATTGAATACTACTTAGCGGGTTGTTGACTCGCCTTGTACGAGTTCGCGCCCCTAGCAGCATCTGTTTTACAGAGCGCGATCGCCCGCAATTACCGCTAAAATTGGAAAATCTCAACTTCAATTATCCCTTGACCAAGATTAATGGGACACAAGCCCCGTCCTTATAGGACGGCTTTAATTATTCCTAATTCTATCAGCAAGTCATAGTATGATAGAGTAAGTAAAAGTAAATAACAGGAAAAATGAAAGCAAGGTATCAATACAGATTTTATCCGACCAGCCAACAAAAACAGAGCCTAGCTCAGTTATTTGGTTGTGTTCGTGTAGTTTGGAATGATGCACTTGCACTTTGTAAGCAGTCCGAAAAGAAGCCCAAATCGGCTGAAATTCAGAAAATAGTAATCACTCAGGCAAAAAAGACTGAAGAAAGAGCTTGGTTAAGTGAAGTTTCTAATATCCCTTTGCAACAGTCAATAGCCGATTTAGAGACAGCATTTAAGAACTTCTTTGAGTTCTGGAAAGGAAAAAGAAAGGGGCGCAAAGTTGGCTATCCTAAGTTCAAAAAGCGTATAAACAGCCAATCGGCAAGGTTAACGCGCGGAGGGTTCTCAATTAAAGGAGAGGGTGTTTATTTAGCCAAAATTGGAATTGTTAAGCCCATATGGTCCAGGGAACTACCATCAAAACCCAGCTCAGTAACGATTATCAAGGATGGCGCTAACCGCTATTTTCTTAGCTTTGTTGTAGAGATTGAACCAGTTCAAGTCGATGCTAAAAATCAAAGCGTCGGTATTGATTTAGGAATCAAAACCTTTGCAGTAATGAGTAATGGAGAAAAAGCCGAAAGTCCTAACTATAAAAAGTTAGACCGGAAAGTTCGTAAATTACAGCGCAAAGGGGCCCGCCAACCCAAAAACTCTAAGCGCAGAGATAAAACTCGGATTAAAATAGCCAAGCTGCACAACCAAATAGCGGACTTGCGTAAAGATTTCTTGCACCAATTGTCAACCAAGATAGTTAACGAAAACCAAGTAATTGTTTTGGAAGACTTGAATGTGTCGGGAATGGTAAAGAATCGCAAACTCTCAAGAGCAATTAGCCAACAAGGCTGGTATGAGTTTAGGGTGTTGTGTGAGGCTAAGTCCCAGAGGTTGGACAGGGAATTTAGGGTCATTAGTCGGTGGGAACCTACCAGTCAAATCTGTTCTGATTGCGGATATAAGTGGGGAAAGTTGGATTTGAAAGTCCGCTCGGTTCAATGCTTGAATTGTGGTATTGAACACGATCGCGATGAGAATGCAGCTAAAAATATAAACAAAGTCGGGATAGGGCATTGCCACGACTCTAAACGGGCGCAGAGGGGACGTAAGACTACCAAAGGTAGCAGACCCCTGTGAAGCGTCAAGAATCACCGCACGTTCGATCTGGCGGTGACTATGTCAATCGATCTCAAATGTCAAATCTCAAATCAAAAATCAAAAATCTACAATCCAGATCCCAAAATGTGATAAAAATCACTGACAGCAAGCATCACCTAAATGTAGAAAATGGTGGCGACCAAAAACTAGCTTCAAAACGGGCAGCGAAGTGGCGGTTAAGCTAAAAAAATTGTAGTTCCGTTCAAAACAAATTGAAGTCATCGCTCGAACGTGTTAAGGAGGCTAATTGATGGTATATGCAGAAAATTGGTCGCAGCCGTCTATCTTGGAGCTAGCGCGATCGGGCAACTTTCAGGCCCTGAATTACTGGATTGACAGCTTGCTGCGACCCGAGGGGATTTATGCCCGCGTCGAACAGGCTCAAGCCGGCTGCGTCCAAATCCTAGTAGAATTCCAACGCGGATTTGCGCCAGAGAATACATTACTGGGGAGCACTCTCCGCGAAGGCTTAGTTAAATTTATTTGTCACCAACTCTGGAGACTCAACTCGCCAGCAGTAGAAGGAGTGCGAATTCACGCGCGCTTGGCTGGGGAACCAGAGATTCTCTGGAAACAGTCAGTACGAATTGTGACTCCAGCAAACCGCAACCAGCGGCGTTACCGTTCCCTATTAGTCGTCGATTGGGTTAAATTTAAAACATATCGTTCTCTACTGCTAGTGGGCTCGGCACTGGCATCATTTATATTAGGGTGTTGGGTGAGCTACCACGAGGCTGTAGCCCTACGGCTAATGTCCCCAGCCTCCGCTTACCACCAAGCTGCGGTAATGTCGGGGCCGCCTCCCAAACGTCCGGATGCTGTGCAAGCGGCCTTAGAATTAGTACCTGTAGTGCAACAAAAGCAGGTTGCTAATCCCTACGACCCCACCGTAACGCTGATGTTCGGAGGAAATGTGAATCTATCCGATGCGATTTCCGCATCTGGGGGCAACGATTACCATTGGGCTTTTGCCAATATGGACGAGTACCGGCAAGCAGATGTGTCGATGGTTAATCTAGAAAACCCCCTGACTCGCTCTACCTTGGGTTCTGGCAAAAAACAATTAAATTTTAAAGCCGATCCAGAATCGGTGAAAGTATTAACAGCAGGAGGAGTGGATATTGTCAATCTGGCAAACAGCCACGCTATGGATTACGAGGAACCGGGGCTGGTGGAAACTATAAATACTCTAAATAATGCTGGTATAGGGCATCTGGGAGCCGGTAGAGATCTTAAAGAAGCAAGGCGTCCAGATATTATTGAGGTTAAGGGTCAGCGGATCGCGTACCTCGGTTATTACGATGCTGACCTTCATGCTGCCGACCAAGGTAAGGCTGGCACCAACCCCAGGCGTAACAATCGGGTGGCAGAGGATATTCGAGCTCTCAAAGGTCAGGTAGACTGGATTATTGTTAATTACCACTGGGGAGTCGAATTGGCAGATTATCCGGGGGACTGGCAGATAGATTTGGCTCGGTTCACGATCGATCAAGGTGCAGATTTGGTAGTGGGACACCATCCCCACGTCCTGCAAGGTGCCGAAGTTTACAAGGGCCGCCCGATAGTTTACTCGTTGGGTAATTTTATATTCGGGGGGAATGCTCGCAGCGATTACGATACCGCAGTCCTGAAAGTATCCCTCAAAGACAGGAATATGAAGGTAGAATTTTTGCCTGTGGAGGTGAAAAAGTTTCAGCCGAAAGTGGTGAATGGAGCAGCAGGCGATCGCATCCTCAAACGCGTCGAACAAATTTCTAGTATATTCGATCGACCGATGCGCTCTTCTGTGGTTCTAGAAGCCCCAATCAACCCCGGATTGGCACCAAAGACTCCAAATTCGACCTTGCCAGGAGCACCCAAAAGCGGTACCTACGGGCCCGGGTCGGCTTCCCCAGTCCCCCTGACAGGAGAAACCAATCTGCCAGGCCCAGGACAACCCAAACCTACTCCGATTTTGCCCGCTGTACCGGCTTTGCCCAAACAGCCGGACAACTCCTCAGTTTTCCAGAACGGGGCAGGGCCTGCTATGGAGTCGAACCCGCCTAGAAGTCAAGATTTGCCATCGCGCGTCAATCGCACTAAACCTGAAAAACCCAGCCGGGAACCAGATCCGTTTACCAAAGAACCATTCATCAAAGAACCGTTTATTTCGCCACCATCTCCGAGTTCGGGAGGGGTACTCAGTCCCCAAAGCTATCTTCCCCCAACTGGCGATGTATCTTTCAAAGTCGCACTCAAAGAGCAGCCGACAAACAGGGTCGTTCCCGGCAAAAGCAGCGATCGCTCTGGGCTGCGGCTAGCCCTGCCTCCTATAGCTGCGAACGTGGGTTAGCCCGTGAGAGTCCGAGTGAGGAGACAGGGAGAGCAAAGGGTGGTGATGGGCGAAAATCAACTACCAGCGACCAATTATAAGAAATACCCTGAAAACCCTGCGACTTTAGTCCAGGGATGAAAGGGCATTGCAGGATTTATCCTGCCAGTTAAATATTTACCAATTCTAGTAAAATCAATCAAGGAGGGTAAAAAAAGATGTACGCAGTACAAAGAGACGTTTGGCATTTAACAGGACTCGACAAAACCATTGTCGAGCAACTGTTGAAGTGGTCAAACAATCTGTTTAATGTCGGGACTTACGAAAGTCGGCAACGGTACTTTAAGGACAAAGGTGCAATTAAATACCCAGATTTGTACAAAATTGCCAAAGGCAACGAGAATTACGGGTTACTCTACTCGCAAGTCGCGCAACAATCTTTAAAATCGGTCGCTGAATCCTTTAGCTCTTTCCGAACCCTACAAAAGTTAGCCAAGAAAGGAGAGCTTAATCAAAAACCGAGGCTACCCAAGTACAGAACTAAAGGGGCGATGTACCAAGTTTCCTATCCTGGTCAAGCTTTAAAAATAGTGGGTAATCGGGTAAGGTTACCTTTGGGAACCAAAGGCAAAGAACACTTTGGGAAAGATGCGCTCTGGGTGACTTTACCAGAAAGACTGAAAGATTGCCAGATTAAAGAACTCAGGCTAATCCCTAGAAATGGCGAAGTCTGGCTTGAGTATGTCTATGAAAGTCTAACTGAACAAGCCGCTAGTTGTAGTCTGGAAGTAACAGGGGTTTTGGGAATCGACCACGGCATCAATAACTGGTTGACTTGTGTTTCTAGTAATAGTAAGCCTTTCATCATTGATGGTCGAAAGCTGAAGTCTTGGAACCAGTGGTTTAATAAGGAAAAAGCGCGAGTGCAATCGGCGCACGCTCAATACAAGTTACCCAAAGGTTTCTCGTCAAAAAGACTGCAACAGTTGTCAGAAACTCGCGCCAGAAGAATGAGAGACGCGGTAAATAAAGCAGTTAGAACCATAATAGGGTATTGCGAAAATCACCAAATCAATGTCATAGTTTTTGGTTGGAATAAAAGACCTAAGCAAGAAGTAAATATGGGGGTCGTAACTAATCAAAACTTTGTCCAAATACCCACAGCTAAAGTCAAAGATAGACTACAACAAGAGTGCGCTCTCAAAGGATGGAGATTTGTAGAGCAAGACGAATCCTACACCTCAAAAGCCAGCTTCTTGGACCGAGACTTACTGCCCGTGAAAGTTGGTGAAAAACCCGACAATTGGCAACCGTCTGGTAAAAGAATTAAACGAGGTTTGTACCGTTCTGGTCAGAAATTAATTCTGAATGCAGATGTTAACGGTGCGGCAAACATCATTAGGAAATCAAAAGTAGCCATAGACTCAATAACTGAGCGAGTGGGTAGCGGGTTACTGACTAACCCTTTAAGAATTAAACTTTGGGCGGATTCATCCCCCAAAGTTGGTCCTTAAGAATCCCCGCGTCTTCAGACCGGGGAGTGTCAATAACGACCGATTTACTAACAACCAATGATCGACGACCTACTAACAATGACAAATGTGTTTGCGATCGCGCTGAAGCAAAAGCAGTACAAAACCTATATCCTCTCCGACGAAACCGCAAACTCTACCCTAGAAGTTGTGCCGGAACGGGGCGGTATTGCCACTAGCTGGCTGGTTGAAGGCAAAGAAATGTTTTACTTGGACTCGGAACGGTTCGCCAATCCCGATCTAACTGTACGCGGCGGCATTCCCATCTTGTTTCCCATCTGTGGCAATCTCCCCGACGACACCTATACCCACAAGGGAGTGGAGCGGCAGCTCAAACAGCACGGCTTTGCTCGCGACTTGCCTTGGACGGCGACAAAACAATTTACGGAGGGTTGTGCGGCTCTTACTCTAGTGCTCAACAGCAGCGAGAAAACCCAGACCGTTTATCCCTTTGATTTCCAATTAGCTTTTACTTATCAAATTAAAGGCAATTCTTTGGAAATTGTGCAGGAATACACCAATCTTGGTGACGAACCAATGCCCTTTGCTAGCGGCTTGCATCCTTACTTTTTAGCTCCCGACAAGACAAATCTGCGCTTTGAGATTCCCGGGATGCAGTACAGAGATCACCACACTCACAAGAAAGGTTATTTCACAGGGGTTTTTGACCCGACTCTCGACGAAATAGATGTTTCCTTTGACGAACTGACCGGTCTTGCTGCTACTGTCACTGACCCGACGCGAGGCTTGCGGCTCACCGTCAGTTATAACTCCAGCTATGGGAAGTTGGTTTTCTGGACTTTGAAAGGCAAGGATTTTTACTGTTTGGAACCTTGGACGGCTCCTAGAAATGCCCTCAATACTCGCGAACACTTGATTTATTTGCCCCCCGGCGCGACTTGCGAGATGCTGGTTCGCATGACTGCAACTTTTTTTTGAAAAACACTTGCTATTTGAAATGATGGGTGCTACTATTAGAAATTGTGTGCGGTAACAATGTTTTCGCGGGTCGCTAGCTCAGCGGTAGAGCATTCGGCTTTTAACCGATTGGTCTCGGGTTCAAATCCCGGGCGACCCATTTTTTCAGACAGAACGTAAAAAGTAGAAAGCAGAATAAATTCTAGCTTTCATCAGGAGTTCAGGGCAAGCCCAGCGGGATTGCCCCAAATTTAGTTTTGGGCAATGTGGATTTTTTGAGCCTAAATTGAAATCTAGAAACATAATGCGCGATCGGCAACAAATTGTCTTAAGATTATCGTAAGAATTGAGCTTGTTCAAAATCCACTGCCCAGAAACACAAATAATTAGGAGGAATATCTATGGCGCTTGTACCTATGCGACTGCTGCTCGACCACGCGGCTGAAAATGGTTACGGCCTACCGGCTTACAACGTCAACAACATGGAGCAAATCCAAGCGATCATGCGCGCTGCTGACGAAACCAACAGCCCTGTGATCCTGCAAGCTTCTCGCGGCGCTCGTTCCTACGCTGGAGAAAATTTCCTGCGCCACTTGATTTTGGCCGCAGTTGAAACCTATCCTCACATCCCCATTTCCATGCACCAAGACCACGGCAATGCCCCCGGCACTTGCTATTCTGCCATGCGCCAAGGTTTCACCAGCGTGATGATGGACGGTTCTTTGGAAGCGGATGCTAAAACTCCCGCCAGCTACGAGTACAACGTTGAAGTTACTCGCGAAGTAGTAAAAGTTGCTCATTCCATCGGCGTTAGCGTTGAAGGCGAACTGGGTTGCTTGGGTTCTCTGGAAACAGGGATGGGCGAAGCAGAAGACGGCCACGGCTTTGAAGGCGCGCTTTCCCACGATCAATTGCTGACAGATCCTGAAGAAGCTGTTAATTTCGTCGAGCAAACCGGCGTTGATGCTCTCGCAGTGGCAATTGGCACTTCCCACGGCGCTTACAAATTCACCCGCAAGCCGACTGGCGAAATTTTGGCAATCAGCCGCATCGAAGAAATTCACCGCCGCTTGCCGAATACTCACTTGGTAATGCACGGTTCTTCTTCTGTACCCCAAGAATTGCTGGAAATCATTAACAGCAACGGCGGCACTATCCGCGAAACCTACGGCGTACCTGTGGAAGAAATCCAAAAAGGCATCAAGTGCGGCGTTCGCAAGATCAACATCGACACTGACAACCGTTTGGCGATTACCGCTGCGGTGCGCGAAGCTTTGTTTGCCAAGCCAGATGAATTCGATCCGCGCCACTTCTTGAAGCCGTCGATCAAGTATATGCAGAAGGTTTGTAGCGATCGCTACAACTCTTTCGGTTGCGCTGGTCACGGTACAAAGATCAAGCAAATGTCTTTGGATGATTTTGCAGCTAAGTATGCAAAGGGCGAATTGAGCGCTCCTAAGAAGGCTGTAGCTGTTTAATAATTTGAGGTTGAAGATTTTAGATTTATCTGAAGTCTAAAGTTTAGATTGCCGGGTAGCTGTGAAGTTGCCCGGTTTTTGTGTGTGGGGAGTAGCCCCTAAAAGGGATATCATGTCTGGTCGATTACTATAACAAAAAACTGTTCGTAGTGCGGACTTTAGTCCGCAATATTCTGCGGACTGAAGTCCGCACTACGAACGAATATTATCGCGGTCAATCGACCGGACACTATATGATATCCATTTTCCTAGCTGCTGAAGTCAAATTATTAATACTATTAGCAATGTTCGAGAGTGCGATCGCCCTTTTATGAAAAATCAAGCTTTTGAAATAACTCGGCAACCGCCAAAGTAAAGCCGGGGACGATATCTTCGCCATCAAGGGAGTCGGCAGACTTCAGCAGGCGATCGGGTTCCTGGGCCGATCGATATACCAACACATATTGTTCTTTAGGATGAATCACCCAAACTAAACGCGAGCCATTGTCGAAATATTCTACGAGTTTGTTGTGAATTTCTTCGACTGTATTGCTAGGAGACAGGATTTCTACAGCCAAATCCGGTGCACCCTCTAGAAAGCCATCGGGGAGGTCATCTAGCCCTTGCAAACGTTCTTTTGCCATAAAAGAAACATCGGGCGATCGCTTATTCCCTGATTTCATCTTAAAAGCAGTGCTGGAATCGAACATAGCACCTAATTTTTGAAGGCGGACATAGCCACCAAGCAAAATCATCAAAATGCTACAAACATAACCGTGTTTTGCACCCGAGTTTCCCATATCAATTAGTTCTCCATTTACAAGTTCATAGCGGTGTCCATCTCGGTTGAGTGCCATGAATTCGGCATCTGTCCAGATTTTTTGTTCCGGTGGGGTTTCAAGTTGGTTTTGCCCTGGATGTTGAATTAGAGTAACCATAGCTTTCTCCTAAATTTATATTTCTAGTTAAATATAATTCATTTCAAACTTGAAAAAATCGCCCTTAAAGACTAATCCGGCGGTAGACTTGGGCCATCGGCAGTTCTATATTTAAGCTGTGGAGGACGATCGCCTTTTCCATCCCATCGTACACTTGCCATTGCCAGCGATCGCCCGACGGGCGATCGAGGTTGTGATATTGTTCAATATATGGTTCAGCTTGACTAACCAGCAGATATTCACAGAAACTAGGAAGAGAGCGATATTTTCGGAACTTTTCACCTCGATCGTAGGCTTCGGTAGACGGCGAAAGAACCTCGACAATCAGTAAAGGATTGAGAATTTCATCCGTGCGAGATCCATGGAATTCCGGTTCTCCATCAATTACCATAACATCGGCATAAGTTCCGTGATTGAAGCTAGGAATCCAAATTCGTAAATCGCCGTTATAGGTTTGAAAATTGGTGTCTCGGAGAGCCACATTCAGAAAAGTCGTAGTGTCTACGGCAATACGGCTGTGAGCGGGTGAACCTCCTGGCATAGCAATAATCTCTCCGTTACAATATTCGTGATGTTCTTCGGCGGTTTCCTCCATCGCCCGGTATTCATCAGGAGTGAAGCTAGTCTTTGTTGCATCTGAAGCAAGGTTTGGCGGGTTGGTTTGAGCAATGACCACGATCGCACCTCCTAAATAATTAGACCTACAATAATTATGACTTACAGCTAGATAATTGTCCTAACCCAGAGGCGTTTTTCTGGATTAGCTTCAAATTCTATCAAGGACTCTCCATGCTTTTGTCTGTTGCTGCTTCACAAGCCCTAAATTCTAGCTTTACTTTTACCTTTCACGCTCAACTGCTTAGTGATTGATGTGTAATAATGCAAAGCAAACACCATATTTATGCCAAAGAATACCAAGGTTAAAACAAATACAAAAAAAGACGTAAACGACAGCGCATAAATCATCGTAAACATCGCCAAAATGATTGAGCAAAAACCAAAACCGGAAGCAAAAGAACTTAAAACCAGCAACCGCACCTTAGACATAGTTTAATGTAAAAAATTTCAGTAAAATGCACTCTTGGCACCTAAAGATGAGTGCCAAATGATACTTATTACTATATAGCCAAATTACTCAGTTCCGCTAAGGGCAGAACGGCTATTTTCCTAAAAAGGTTTGAATTCTACGAAAAAATACAGCCCGCGCTCTTGCCAACTCCTCTCGCCCGATTTGATGCCAATCAAAGGAATGCCCCAGCCGAACCGAGAATTCTACCTCTCGCCGTACTGCCACCGCAAGCCTAATCCCGCTGATAGCAGAGTATTTGCTTCCAGAGCCACCCTTCCCCCGCTATTCCAAACATTGCCAGCATCCACAAACGGCGTCACCTGCAAAATACCTTTTTTGTCCCCGGTACGCAAAATCGGATACCGCAACTCGGCGGAAGCAAAAAGTCCGCTATCCGCCACCAAAGCATCCTGACGGTAGCCCCGCACTGTATCCGGGCCGCCCAAACCAAATTGTTCGATCGGCAAAAGCTCACCCCCAGCCAACTGCGCCTGGGATCTCACAACCAGCAGCGTCTGGGGAGCCAACAACCGCACGTACTGCAATTGACCCCGCCACGTCAAAAATTGACCGTCAGGCTCGCTGTTGCTCGCGGTAGCACCAAATGCTGAGACTCCCAGATTGAAGTGCGATCGCGCCACCAAGACATCCCTCTCTCCCCGCTGAGTAAAATCCTCCAACAGTCTCAGCGCCGAAACCCGAGTTTTACCGCGAGCATCCGCCCCGGGCGATAGTAGTTCGGCGAAAGTCAGCGGGCGGACTACAAAGTTTTTGAGTGCAGCATCTAATTCTTGTTTGCTAAAGACGGTACTGCCAACTACTTCAAATCGATCGACCGTTATCGTACCCGGAATATTCGGCAATTCTTCAGTCCGTCTCGGTACGGGGACGGGTAGCAAAAGCTGTTCTATCGGAGGTAGGGGCGTTCTTGGCGCGGGTTCTGGGAGGTGAGTCGAATTTGGCAGTACAGGATTGGGAATCGGAATTTCTTGTCGGTTGTCTCCTCGGTTGGGCAATTGGGCGAGAGTTTCAGGTTCCTGACTTGGCGCTGCTGCGGCAAATTCCGGGATGTCGGTTTCTGGCTCTTTACTGCTATCTAATTCTGAACCTGAGTATAAATCGCCAGAAAGTCGATCGCGATAGTCTGCTGTTTCTGGATTAAGTTTTAATTGAGACTGTAAATTGTTATTAACAAAGGGCGATCGCCCGCCTGATTCACCAGTAACGATCGGATCGCCAACACTTTGAGCTGCTGACGATGCGAAGCAAATAGCTGTAATTGAACAACCAAGTGCTATTGCGCTAAAAAACTTGATTTTACAAAACCCTCTGGAATGTGGTAGGGCCATCATTGATTAACAATAATTGATAGTTATTTACACTTACGAGCAGGATTTGCCGGCGCAATTGCAAAGATTAAAGTAACTTTATCACTTTTGTTTAAGACTTAAGTCGTTAAATTAAAGATAAATATACTTGACAAAAAATGTTTTTTGTGGTGAGCTCAAAAATCTATGAAAAAGCTCCGACTTCCCCAAGCTAGCGCTGTAGGTAGGCGGAGCATTCTATCAAAGTTGTCAGTCGATTTTAGATTTTGGATTTTAGATTTTAGATTTTAGATTTACTCTCTCATGCAATTTGGGAGCTTGAACCTTAGTCTAAAATTTTGAACTCGACCCTAAACGAGGGTCGGGGGCTGGTACCCATTGTTGGGCGGGGTTATCTGAGAAATCGGTGAATTGTGATAGAAATTACTACATTTTATTGAGCTGCGATCGCAATTCTTCCAACTCCGCGTCAATCACCGGACTCGACTCCGAGCTACTAGGAGCCGCAGCAGTTTTACCCGCAGCCGGCAATTGACCTTGAGACACAGAACCTCCGCTCAGTTGAGCCTTCATCTGAGCTAACTCGTCGTCAACATCGCCACCACTTTCAAGCAAGCGGAACTGTTCCTCTAAATTGCTCCCGCCAGCCGCCAGCTCTGCGGAAGCTCCCGCCCGGGCTTCTATCTGCAAAACTTTTTCTTCCATGCGATCGAAAGCTGCCATTGAACTGCCAGTATTCAAGGTGCCAATGGTATTGTTGAGCTGTTCCTGAGCCTTAGCAGCAGAAATCCTCGCCTTGAGCATATCCTTCTTAGTCTTGGCTTCGGAAATCTTGCTCTCCAAACCGATCAAGTTGCGTTTGAGGCTTTCCACTTGACCCGATTGCTGTTCCAGACTCGCTTTCAGCGTAGCAGCCGTTTCAGCGTGAGACTTTTTGCGTACTAGAGCTTCGCGGGCTAAAGTCTCGTCTCCTTTTTGCAGGGCGAGTTGAGCGCGCTGCTGCCACTGGTTAGACTGGGATTCAGCTTGATTGTACTGAGTCTGGGTGCGCTTTTGGGTGGCGATCGCGCTGGCAACGGCTTGACGCAACTGCACCAAGTCTTCCTGCATATCGGTAACGGATTGTTCTAAAATCTTTTCCGGGTCTTCAGCTTTGTTGACCATATCGTTAAGATTGGCTCTGACGACTCGGCTAATGCGGTCAAATAATCCCATAATGCTATTTTTCCTGGGTGAGGTGTACGAAGTAGGCCCAAAGCAGGCTGATAGCGTTAGCCCGCGATGGTGAGACTCAGTTGGTCAGATTTTTAGTGCGATCGAGCTTTTGGCAATTTGGCAAACATATAAATACAGTTTAAAGCGATCGAGTCAGTGGTGCAGCCAAGCTAATTGATGCACCTATATATTGAGTTTAACTTCGATCCGGGAATTCCCCAATATGCTGGTTGGCCATCTCTAGCTGCATAGTTGAGAAGTTTGGCCAATTATCCCAACTATTGTTGTGTTGAGTGGGGTTTAGGATGTGGGTGGCTCGCCCGACGGCAATTTTGGTGTATTCTTGCCCGGAAGCATTTGTGTTTTCATCGCCGCCAACTCAGCATCGACATCGCCAGCAGCTTCGAGAGAGAGAAACTTCTTTTCTAAATCGTTTGTTCCAAGTTCTGCGATGGCTTCGGAGCGAGCTTCTAGCTGCATGACTTTCTCTTCCATTTTTTCAAAAGCACTCAAAGCACTGCCGGTACTGAGATTTCCCATCATTTCTTGCAGCCTTTCCGAGGATGCGGCCGATCGAGCTCGGGCAATGTACATATCTTTTTTTGATTTTGCCTCGGAAATTTTACTTTCGAGCGATCGCATATTTTCTTTAAGTTGAGTAACCACAGCGTTTTGCTGTCCGAGACTGGCTTTCATCGCCGTTGCCGTTTCTTGATAGGATTTCTTGCGCGTCAGAGCTTCCCGCGCTAAATTTTCCTCGCCTTTTTGCAAAGCTAGCTGTGCCCGCTGGTACCATTCTGTTGCTGTGGACTCAGCTTGGGAACACTGGCGTTCGGTGCGTTTTTGAGCGGCAATGGCTCCTGCTACGGCTTGTCTGAGCTGGATTAAATCTTCCTGCATATCCATTACAGCTTGTTCCAGAATTTTTTCTGGATCTTCGGCCGCTCCGACCAAACTGTTAATATTGGCTCGAATCACTCGCCACAGGCGATCGAATAATCCCATTTTACCTATCTCCCGATTTTCTTAAATTTTAGATTTAGGACTGAAAATTAATACTATTATTTGCCATTTTCGATCGATCTTGTGTGCGATCGATTAACCACAGTAAGATTAGTTCGTAGTGTGGACTTTAGTCCGCAGCTTTTTGCCGACTGAAGTCCGCACTACAAACCGTTTTTGTTATGGTAATCGACGGCACATGATATGACCATCCCAAAAATAGGTACAAGCCCCCAACGCGAGCGTCAGGGTCGATTCCCAAATTTTAGACTAAGGAATGAGAATTAAATAACTTACAAATTGATGGTTCTTGTGGGATGGGCCCAAAGAGCCCGTCTTTTCATGACGGGCTCTTTGGGCCCATCCCACTTTCCTTATGTAAATTATTTAATTTGCGATCCTAAGAGTTAAATCTCCCAGATTCACTGCGCTGCCAGCAAATCTCAAATTTAAAATTTAAAATCTAAAATCGATTTACTCGTCAGCGCAAGGTTTGGATCGGGCGCCTAGAGTTGCATTCTGTCTAGAAACTTGTCTGAGTAAAGAAAATTTTGTGTTAGACAAAACATTCATCATCCTCTGGCTTTGTCTAACAATTTAGTTGAAGTTTTCGATCGTTTGCCGAGTTTAGGGCTGATAGTATTGCGGCTTCACCCCTTTTGCTTGGAGTTCCTTTGCCAAACGTTCTGCTGAGGCAGAATCGTTCAAAGCCCCCATTTGAATTTTGACACCCTTTGAGAAGTTCCGCACGTAGGCATCGGGAACTGCGGTTCTGGCTTGTTGCAGCGCTTTTTCATTGGTGTAATCGGTGACAACGTAATAAAAGCCGTCGCTAGCCCGTGTCGGTCTTCCTAGCGGGGCTGCTGCGGCCGGGGCTGCTGTGGCTGTCGGGGCTGCTGCTGTCGGGGCTGCTGCTGGCTGGACTGGAGAGGGTGTGGGAGGCAGTGTCGGCAGTGTCGGGACTGTCTGGGCGGCGCTGGGGCTGGGGCTGGGAAGCAAAGCGGTACTGATATTGTTGAGTCCTTGTTCCCTACCTCTGGCCGGGTTGCCGTCTTCTGTCGGAATTGGGACAGCGCCGATGGGGGCAGGAGGTGCTGGCGGATTGGGGGGGATTGATGCTTTGGGCGATGGGGAAGCAATGGGGCTGGTTGTGGGATTGACGTTGCTGAGAGTGTTCAAATCTAGCTCGACAAATTCTTTGGATGCCAAATTTGGAGCTTTCGGCAGTTCCTTGCTGCTGCTATCTATGGTTGTAGCTGCCGGACTTTCGTTAGTAGAGGGGGTTGTGCTTGTACGATCGAGAAAACGGTTCAAACCTGTCATTTTAACCAGACTTGACGGGTGCATCACTGCGTAACCCAAAGCTGTGCACGACAACAGAAACAGCAACATCGAACTCAGTCCCAAGGGAGTTAACAGACTCGCGGCCAAACTCCGTTCTTCCGCAGGCTCAGCTTTTGCTGCGTCCAAACTCTCGATCAGTTTTTCGCTGGATTCGAGATAATTGTTGGGTGCAAAGGTATTGCTAGATATTTTTGTCCCACCCAGGGTAGTTGCTAGCGGGGAATCGCCCTGGACGCCGCCAAGGGATAGGGGCAGCGACAGCGGTTGCTGGGCTTCCTCCGCAGCCTGCGGTAGGTTTTGGCTTTTTTGTGGCTCGGTTGTGGCTGTTGGCTGGCCGCTGCGAACTGATGGCGACACCCACTGTTCGGCGCGCCGCCTGTGTCTTCTGTATGTTGTCAGTTCTGCTTCCAGGTTGACATCCAAACACCCCAGGACAGCTTGCAAAGCAGGTTTGATTGGGGTTGATGAGGATTGACTTGGGGATTCCACTGAAGAACGCTTACTCATTAGCAAAACTCCTACCGCCTCTGAATTGATTTTAATGTTTTGATTCTAAAGTTGACACTCTCAGCGCTCTTGGCGACTGAGATTCTTAAGAAATTTCGTTCTTAATATCCCTATTACTAGGGTTCTTGGGCGCAATCCTCTTGCCAAAAAATGGTGGGCTGCTATCCTTGCCTTTCAGCAAGCTCCTCAAGCGTTTAAGGGGCTTAGCCCTTGGTTCCGTGGAGTCCCCGCGTACCTTGAATATATGGTAGGCATTTGCTTCCCAGGTTTACACCTGTGTATCCATCCCAACAATAGAGTGTAACGGCAAAAGCCCTTTTTGCACTGCTAAAAATTTTAAAAATCAAGAAAGATTCACGGCGGTTCAAACCGCCCGTGCCGCTTTCATCGAGCGGTATAAAGACTCGCTCGTTTTCCGCTTGCCGAACTTTTTTTATCAACAAGAAGCTTTAAAACTTGCTTATTCTAGGATTAGCTGCTTTTGGTGTCAAGGCAACTGCTGCCTTTAGGCCCCAAGTGTCGATCGCCATTTGCTCTGTTTTCATTTTCGTTTGACAACTTAATTCTTGCTGTGTCCCGGAGCCTGCTTACCAGAAAGAATTGGTTGAAAGCCCGCCCGCCTTCGAGGGAGAAATTAAAATCAGACTATTCATTACTCCAATCCTCGGACTGAAGGGTAGAGGTAGCTCTCGAACGGTCAACGGTCAACTGTCAAGCGGTCAACTGTCAACTGTTGAACAGACTCTCAGCAGATTTTGGCATGGGAGCAACCGTTTATTTAGAAGATCTCATAGTCGTTCCGTATTTGTTCTTTTGCTTGATCCCTGACCCTTTATAAACTTTTAACCTGTCTTTTTCGCTACAAAATGAGGAAGGACTCAGGTGATTGTTTCTATATATAACAAGATTATAAATAAATCATTAAGGTTGATTGTGCTTCGGGGATCGCTATAACCCAGACAGGATAAGGGCTGGGATGCTCTAAAACCTCCTAGCTCTACACAGGAGAATTAGAGATGAAACTGATTTCCGCCAACACTTTTATGAAAACCCCATTAATTTCTGCTTGTCGTCACTGCCGCCACTATACCCCTGAGGGGAGACGCGGAGGAATTTGCGATCTGTTGAGCGCGCCGGTGCAAAGTCAGTGGAAAGCTTGTTCTTTGGCGGTTTCGCCTTTTGGGGCATCTTGGGAAAACATCACAGAAATTGAACTGTGGCAAGAACAGACTGCGACTCCGCATGAGACCGCTGTTACTGTTTCTGAACGTAATGCCTGCCAGTTGACAGGTACAACATTAACCGAAAAATCAGCAGCAGTCTCGGTTTAGTCCGTCGGCAACAGGACAGATTGTATCATTTTCGATTGGCGATTGGGAAATCACTGATAACTATTATGATTTGGATCTGGCAAAGCAGTTTCATTCTTTTTGCGAAGTGGTATCGATACTGATACTTTTGGACGATCGACTAAACTCGGTCATTCAACTCACAGCAATCAATGGTATGTGTAACTTGAATGAGGGAATCCCAAAACTCATTTCTCGATCGAGCTACGGCAGCCAAGGATATTGACTAAAATCGGGTTCCCGTTTTTCCAAAAAGGCTTGTTTGCCTTCGGCACCTTCCTGGGTCATATAATACAGCAAAGTGGCATTTCCAGCCAGTTCTTGGAGACCGGCTTGACCGTCACAGTCGGCATTAAAAGCGGATTTTAAACAGCGGATCGCGATCGGACTTTTTTCGAGAATTTCCTCAGCCCACTGCATTCCTTCGAGTTCGAGTTGTTCGACGGGTACGACGCAGTTGACTAAACCCATTTCTAGAGCTTGCTGGGCGCTGTACTGACGGCACAAAAACCAAATTTCTCGGGCTTTTTTCTGGCCGACAACTCTGGCGAGATAGCTGGCCCCGAAACCGCCGTCGAAACTGCCGACTTTGGGCCCGGTTTGCCCGAAAATAGCATTGTCAGCAGCGATCGTCAAGTCGCAAATTAAGTGTAAAACGTGACCGCCGCCGATCGCATATCCTGCAACTAAAGCAATCACAACTTTGGGCATCGATCGAATCAACTTCTGCAAGTCGAGCACGTTCAACCGGGGTATGCCACCTTCGTCTACATATCCCGCAGAACCTCGCACGCTTTGGTCGCCACCAGCACAAAAAGCGTATTTGCCGTCTGTATGAGGCCCCGCACCGGTGAACAGGACAACCCCGATTTTGGTATCTTCACGGGCATCAGTAAAGGCATCGCACAATTCCTGCACGGTTTTGGGACGGAAAGCGTTCCGTTTGTGAGGTCGATTGATGGTAATTTTGGCAGTGCCGCCACTTTTTTGATACAGAATGTCTTCGTAGGTTTTGGCCGTTTGCCATTCAATTTGCATAATCAATCAGTCGATTTTAGATTTTAGATTTTAGATTTTATAGCCTTTCTTAGTAACATCAGATACTCATAGGGCATTGGGCATTGGGCATTGGGCATTGGGCATTGGACTGAAGAACATACCTCACTTATTGGAGAACCGCTATAGATTTTAGATTTACTCGGCAATTGAATTACCTGAGTAGGAACTTTAGTCTCAATTTGGGGGAGCATCCACTCACTCAACAGCGTCGGGGGCTTGTACCCGTTGATTCGGGGTTAAGTTGAGATTAAAGAGGGAGCTGGGGCGATCGAGGCCGGAATAATTCGCTTTTAGATTTTAGACGTATTCGGTTCAATGGGATACAAAGGTCGATCGACTCTTGGGAAAAAAATTAAGCGGGACTGGTGGCCCAAACCGACTTGTTCGCCCCAAAAAACTGTAAAGCGCTCTTGTTGCCGGTTAAACAACCCGGTTTTCACTACAAGAGCGCGCAATTCCCCTCTCCCGTGCTAACAGTCTCAAATTTTGAAGCAGCAAATAATTTATATGCGTTGCATTATTTGCGCGTTAACAGAGACAGCAGGTGTTTTGCTGCTTTGGCAAATACCGGATCCCGGGATTCAAATTCGCTGGGAGCTAGTAAAGCTTTAACTTCGGCAAAGTCTTCTTGGTTGAGAGTTCCTTCTTTGGTAAATAAAGTGTCTACGACTGCAATGTGTCTGGAGTCGAGGCCGAGCCGATTGCCGATCGACTGTAAGTACATTTGCTCCCTCAGGTCGATGTGTCCGTCTACCGCTGACATTTCGTAGCCGGAACCGATGAGCAACAGCTTTTCTGATTCTGAGAAGAAAGCTGTCAGAGTTAGCAGTTCTGTGGGGTTGAAGTAAACCTGCTGTTTGGAGATTCCTTTGACAAGGCGCTGAATTAGTTCTATCCGATCGGGGTCGCCACTAGCAAAGGCTTTGAGAGTCTTTTGCAGCCGTTCTTCTTCTTCAACTGCGATCGTCCTGTCGATAATCATCACTCCGCGCAGGATGGAAATCAGAGCAGTTAGAAAGACTACCAAAGGAGTGATATCTTGCTCGCGGAGCTTTTGGCGGCTAATCCGGGACAACAGCTCAACAACTTCAGTGCTAATCAGGGTGGTGTCCATAATTCAAAATTACTCTGGATGGGCTGTAGTGTAACTTTATTTCTCGATCTTAAGTGTTTTCAGCTAGGCAAGTATGCCATGAATTCTGTAAAAAACTTGTTTTCTTAGCGATCGTACTTATTCTTTCCACAGCAAGTGGATACGTAAGACTATATTAAGTGCTTTCATTTACCAGAAAGAATTGGTTGAAAGCCCGCCCGCCTTCGAGGGAGAAATTAAAATCAGACTATTGATTACTCCAATCCTCTTGTTTCTAGGTAGAGGTCGCTCTCTTGCTGTCAACTGTCAACTGTCAACTTTCAACTGTCAACTGTCAACTGTTGAAGTAGGTATACCGTGAATTTGCCAATAAAGCCGTTGTGTATTAGTGATTCTCATTATGCTATTCACCAACACTGGATGAGTAGGGCTGTGGAACTGGCACGAGCAGCCGGTGATGCGGGCGAAGTGCCAGTAGGTGCTGCAATTGTTGACGGTGCTGGCCAATTGATTGCCGAAGCGCAAAATCGGCGAGAGCGAGACTGCGATCCGACTGCTCATGCTGAAGTCTTGGCGCTGCGGGCGGCGGGCAAGGTTTTGCAAGACTGGCATCTCAATCAATGCACGCTTTACGTGACCCTGGAGCCGTGCCCGATGTGCGCTGGTGCGATCGTACAAGCTCGGATCGGTTTGCTGGTATACGGAGCAGATGACCCGAAAACTGGCACAATTCGCACGGTGGCCAATCTTCCAGATAGCGCGCCTTCGTGTCATCGCTTACAGGTACTCGGCGGTATTATGGAGTCTGTTTGTCGAGAGCAGTTGCTTGCTTGGTTTGAAGCCCGCCGCCAAAATTAACAGGTAAACTTTTTTACTCTCCCATAGCAAATGTTTAATCGAATTTGACTCTTTAACTGAAATAATAGGAATTGCCCGATCGAGCTTTTTCGGCGGTTGACCCCGTCTAAAAACGGATACTTGCTTGCCGGCACTCGTCGCGGTGCACTCAAGATTTTAGACTTTTGCTCAAACTCCCAGATTCATCTGTGGCATAAATCTCAAATCTAAAATCTAAAATCCCTTGACGGCTGTGCGGTAGTGGTGTCGGCTGGGATCCTGTTTTACCTGCTTACAGATTATCTGTTTTGGGTGCGATCGCTTGCGGAGGCAAAGGCCAATAGCAAAAGTGTCCCCATCGAAAGACTAAAGATTTGCCAAGCAACATATCTTTAGACTCTATATATCGATATAGCAGGGTAATTGCCATGCGTCATACTGCCGCGATCGCCATTGAGTCCAGTAAATCATCTCTAGTGAAGCCAATGCCTGCCAAGGTAGCATCTAATACCTCTCGCGTTTCTCCTTGGTTAACCTCCTTGTTCTATCCGCTAGGTCACTATATTGTCCTACCGTTTTATTTTGGCAAGATTAGGATAACCGGACAGGAACACTTGCCGAAAGACGGGCCCGTAATCTTAGCCCCGACGCATCGTTCCCGGTGGGATGCGCTGATGATGCCCTATTCAACGGGACAGAAGGTGACTGGACGCGATTTGCGGTTTATGGTAACTGCTGATGAAGTCAAAGGAGTGCAAGGTTGGTTTATCAGACATTTGGGAGGCTTTCCTGTCGATATCAAGCATCCAGCAGTTAGCAGTCTTCGTTACGGCGTGGAGTTGCTTCTCGACAAGCAAATGTTGGTGATTTTTCCTGAAGGTGGCATTTTTCAAGATGGTGAAGTTCACCCTCTCAAGGCTGGATTAGCTCGTTTAGCCCTGCAAGCGGAGTTGAGCACCCCTGGCTTGGGGGTGAAAATTGTACCGATGAGTATTCGCTATCGCCCGCGCATTCCTCGATGGCGTTCTGAAGTGAAAATTGCGATCGGTGCTCCGATTTCTGTGGCAGATTATGCTAATGGTGGTAGTGGTAAAAAAGAAGCAAAATTGTTGACGGCCGAACTCGAAATGGCTCTTAAAACTCTTGATGACAGTTAACAGTTGACAGTTGACAGTTGGCAGTTGACAGTTGATGGTTGGCAGTTGGCAGTTGACAGTTGATGGTTGACCGAAGGAAGAAGGAAGAAGGAAGAGGGAAGAATTAATTGTGATATAATATTTTTTGGTGCTGTTGAGAGTTGTGGCACTTATTTTACTTGGTTGTGTCTGTATTAAGAGTCAGCATTAATGGATTGTGGTTTGAACTTTAAGCCTGGTCAAATTGTTAGTTTGGAATGTGGAGATGCGTGCCTGCATTCAGAGGTAATTCAAGTAGTTGAAGCACGTCAAATTTGTTGGGTGCGCCCTTTGATGTTGGTTGGATTCGTTTCGGGGAAGGATTTCCCCCAAAGCTGGCCGGAAGAATACACTTTATCGGATTTGCGAGATGGTTCTGATTTGCTGTGGCCGCTGAGTTTGTTTCGGGCGGCGCTGGATACGGAGGTGATTTCGCTGTTGACCCAGTTACAGTATCTGGACTCCGATCGCAAGGATAGCACGATCGCCTCTCGGCAACTTAGAGATTTTGTCGATCGAGTTTGGGCAACTTTTCCGAGTGCTTTTAATTAGTTAGTTGTGATTGGTTATTAGTTATTAGTTATTGGTAGCATATGACTAATCCCAAAAAAAGATGTTTGTAGTGAGGACTTTAGTCCGCAGAATATCTCAGGACTAAAGTCCTCACTACAAACCAATTTTATAACGAATAACAACTAACAAAAAATTAATTTAAAAGACGGCGTGAGAAAGTTCTGCCGGATCCAGATTATCATGAATAACTTTACCGTCGCGGAACCAGACAACCCGGCGAGTTTGACGCGCTACATCCGGTTCGTGAGTTACCATCACAACAGTCATGCCGGCTTCATTAAATTCTGTAAAAATATCCATTACTTCTTGAGTAGTTTTCGTATCCAATGCACCAGTCGGTTCATCTGCAAGCAACAACACGGGACGGTTAACAATAGCCCTGGCGATGGCTACCCGCTGCTGCTGTCCTCCTGATAGTTGATTTGGTTTGTTTTGCAGCCGACTTTCCAGCCCTACTTTGGTTAAAGCTTCCACTGCGCGTTCGCGTCTTTCTGATGAGGGAATGCCTGCATAAACCATCGGTAACATGACATTTTCTAATGCTGTTAGTTGAGCTAGCAGGTGAAATTGTTGGAAGACAAAACCTAATTTTAAATTGCGAATTCCGGCTAATTCTGATTCGGGCATTTGGGCGACATCTACGCCGTCTAGGTAGTAACTGCCGCTCGTAGGTCGATCGAGACAGCCGATAATATTCATAGCTGTAGATTTGCCTGAACCGGATGCGCCCATAATTGAGCAATACTCTCCTTGCGTTACCGTCAGGCTGATCCCGTTGAGGGCGCGCACTTCTAAGTCGCCGATGCCGTAGACTTTGGTTATGTCTTTGAGACCGAGGATGACGGGTTTTGAGGTGGCTTGCAGGTCGAGGTGTTGGTGGGTCTCGGTTTGTAGTTCAGGCATTTGTTTTTATGTGCGATCGACACAACTTACTACTAAGTTAACACTTCTGAGCGGTTTTCGGGGGTGGAAGGGCGATGTTTGGACGGTTGCGGGACTTATGCACGGGTAGTCAGAAACCGGGTTTTTTGACGTAAATAATTCGTTACAGCGTGCAGAAACGATAAAAATCCGGTTTCTTTGGTGTTGGTGAGTAAGTCCTAAATCAAACAATTTGTGGCTTAAATGCGATCGGGATCGATGTTCAATTCGCGCAGTTTTGCTGCTAAACGTTCGGCTCTTTGAACTGCTTGTTCTGCACGCTGTCTTTCAAAATCCCTTTCTTCTCTCAATTCTTCAGGAGAAACGAATGCTTCTCCATCTGGTCGGTAAATTTCCAACCCATCTTCACCCAACTCAAATCGTACTCCCAATCTAGGACTGATCCATCCCTCCATCGGCTCAATTACTTCTAAATTACCTTCAATTCTTTGCCAACCACTCAAATCATTATTTTCTGGATCGTAAAGGTAATATTCCTCGACTCCATAGCGATTGTAAAATGAAAGTTTTTTGTCCATCTTGATTTGGCGATCGTTATGAGAGCGAATCTCAAATACGACTTGGGGAGCAATATTATCTTCGAGAAATTGCATATAAGAAGGTCGCTCGCCCTTTGGTCTACCAAATATTACCATCGTATCCGGTGCTTGAGAAATGTCTGGTCTACCTTGAACTGGATACCACAGTAAATCGGCTGCTATAAAGACGTTTGGGTCATTTTTGAACAGCGATTCGCAGCCTTCTTTGATTTTGACAATTAATTTGTATTGAATTGTGCTTTCTGCCATTGGTTGACCGTCGCTGGAAGGATAAATGATTTCTGCGGTTGTGACTTGCATAGTGGTTGTCTCCGAAAAGTAGGGACACATATTAATTGTACTAGATTGAGTGATATTTATTGAGTTACTGAGTCATCCGTTGTTGCGCGGCTGGTGACGGATATGCACCAAATTCTATGAAAAATTGTCGCTCTCTAATCCGCTCATTGTTATTAAATTCTAGAATTCGTGCTGTCACTTCTCCAATATCTGTTCTCGGTTGAATTACGGCTTCATCTAAGCGAAAATGTTCTCCCCAAAAATCTCTGCGCGGGTTGAAAAAGCGCATCAATTCTCCAGTGCGCCGAACAATTGAACCCAAATCGGTTCCTTTGTGGAGGTTGCAAAAAACGCAAGCATAAGCGAGGTTATCTGCTGTCGTTTCTCCACCATGTTTGACGCTGATGATGTGGTCAACTGCACAACCGGAACTATCTGCTTCTGCAATTAAACAGTACTCGCAAAGTCGATCGGCACGAAGAGTAACTAAACGCCTCAGTTCGACACTAATGTAAGGACGAGACATAAAAAACCTACTCTTTAACGACGTGTTTGCGAGCGACTGCTTTGATTAGCCTTAACAGATGTTCGACTACTAGAAAGTTGTCCAATTCGATGTTTTCCTCGCGACTCAAGCCTTCATTGTTGTGTGCATAAATTAGGTCGGCGATATGCTCTTTTGCTTCTTCGGATAGTTGAAAGTTGAGAATGCTTTCGGGAGTAGCGCCAGCAGCAAAAAACTCAACTATTTCTGCATAAGCTTGGGGGATTTTAGTGGCTGTGGTCATAATTTGTTTCTCCTTTTTTTGTTTGTATCACAGCTTGTCTAGTTTTGCCAATTGTTTCTCGGCAAAGTTGCGGACTTGTTCATCTGGATCGTTGACAAATCGATCGCGCAATATTTCTAATGTTTTTGGGCGATCGAGGTATTGTTTAACCATGATTTTAAGTGCTGTTTTTCGAGGGTTAATTTGAATGTGCGAATTACCTTCAAAAGGATCATTTATAGCAAGATCGCACAATAATTCAAATATTTTATTGTCATTTTTCCATCCCTGTGATAATTCTTCGATTGCTGCATCTCGCACAAACGAATTATCATCTGATTGAGTAAGTTGTTTGAGCCAAGGTAGGGTTTCGGGAGCATCTTTCCACCCCCGTGCTAATTCTTCGATTGCTGCTCTTTGCAGGAACTGATTATTATCAGATTGAGCGCATTGTTTGAGCAGAGGTAAGGTTTCGGGGTCATCTTTCCACCCCAAGGCTAATTTTTTGACTGCTTGTCTCACAACCCAATCATCATCAGATTGAGCACATTTCTTGAGCAGAGGCAAGGTTTCGGGGTCATCTTTCCACCCCCGGACTAATTCTTGAACTGCTGCTTGTCGCACAAACAAATTATCATCAGATTGGGCTATTTGTTTGATCATAGGTAAGATTCCTGGGTCATCTTTCCACCCCCGTGATAATTCTTGAAGTGCTGCTTGTCGCACATGATGATTCTTATCACCTTGAGCACATTTTTTGAGCCAAGGCAAGGTTTCTGGATCATCTTTCCACCCCCGTGCTAATTCTTGAACTGCTGTTTCTTGCACATGATGACTCTTATCACATTGAGCATATTGTTTGAGCCAATGTAAGGTTTCGGGGTCATCCTTCCACCCCCGTGCTAATTCTTGGACGGCTGTTTCTCGCACCTCTAAATCATCACTAGATTGAGCTATTTGTTTGATTACAGATAAAGTTGTTGGGTCATCTTTCCACCCATGTGCTATTTCTTGGACTGCTGCTTGTCTTACAAACGGACTACCATCACTATCATCAAATTGAGTCCGTTGTTTGAGCCAAGGCAAGGTTTCTGGGTCATCTTTCCAGCCCCGTGCTACTTCTTGAACGGCTGTTTCTCGCACACCTAAATCATTAGCAAATTGAGCCTGTTGTTTGAGCCAAATTAAGGTTTCTGATTTGTTCTTGTACCCCAGTACAAATTTTTGGACGGCTGCTTTTAGCACATCCGAATAATCATCAGATTGAGCTAATTGTTTTAGCCAAAGTAAAATTTCCGGGTCATCTTGCCAAGTAAAGCCGATCGCATTTACTGCTTGAGTGCGAATTTCCTGAACTAGATCTGCTTCTTCTTCATAACACTCATAATGGTAAATGAGATCGTACTTTGTTAACTCTTTTAACCGCTCAAGCAATTGACTATCAACCCCAGCAATCTCCTTTCTATTCCTCACCTCATCCAAACACTTCGCCGCCAAAAACAGATTAGCCAACTTTTGAGCTTCCCCATCCTGCTCCATCAAAAATTGAATCAATTCCCCTGTCAACTTTCCAGCAATCAACCCCGCAATCAAACACAAAACTTCCTGCCAAGATTCATCATCCCAGTGCGGGCCGAAAACTTCAGCTTTCAACTCATCCAGCGAGAGTTCTAAAGCCTGAACCCTGTTCACCACTTGCGATGCACAGAAATATTCCAAGAAAGTTCGATGCACAAACCCGTAACTGTCCGCACCCAAATAACATAAAATAAAATTGCGGGTTCGCAGTTGATTGATGATTAACTTCGCCCGGTTTCTCGGTTGGTCAAAATCTTTATTCTTCAGATATGCTGTCAGAATATCCTCCAAATCTTCCGCACTAATAATATTGCCCGCCAACCCTTCAGGTGCTGCTTGCATTTTCCAAGCGACTCGCCGCAGCATTTCTTGCTTGTCTTTCGCATCAATCGTTTTTGGATCGAGCCTGCTATCCTCTACTAAAGACCTTTCCACATCCCATTGATACAGCAATACCCGCGAAGCTTGATTGTAAAGTTCTGCCCTGTCTCTCGGCAATTCTTGACTGCGATTCAAAATCGCCATAATCGTTAACAATAACGGATTTCTGGCTAAATCTTGAATTGTTGATGAATACTCTAGCGCTCTTTTCATCCGATCGCAAATTCGCACTTTTTCCCTAGCATCCGTAAAAGTCAACTCATGCCAGCGGTGCACAAAATCCTGAATCTGTGCGGGATTCAAGTCTTGGATGATAAAGTGATGGAACTGGGCATCTTGCAACCGTTGAGGTTTGTAACCAATAATCCGAGACGTGACAATCACCCGCACGCGCGGATACTCGTTGGTAAACCGATGAATCGCGGTAATTACATCTTCTCGTTTCCCCGAATCGAAAATTTCATCTAATCCGTCGAACATCACCACAGCGTCGCCGGCTTTAAGTTGTTCGTGCAATTGATGCTGATTCAAGTCACAAATAAAACCCGAGTTTTTGTGGCAAAATTCCAGGAAATTCTTGCAATGTCCTGATTCCAGGTTGCGAATGTAAATCCGCAATTCTATGAGCAGCGGAATCGGGAGAGATGTTACGCTATTTAAAGGCGATCGCGCCCAGGTTAATGCTAAATATTGTAACAGAGTAGATTTGCCCGCACCCGGATCGCCTAAAATCACTATGTAGGGATAATTTGACTTGTCATTGATGACATCTAACACGGATACGATCGCCTGTGAAAAATAACCGCGTCGATATTTCTCTACATTCTCAAGTGCGATCGCCTCTAATCGATCGCTATCTTCCAACCGCCGTTGATGTTCCTTGGGAATTTCGTAAGCTTGGGGCAGAAAAGACTCGTAAATTAAGCGCACATCTTGGAAAATAAAGATTTGCCAAACTTTCAGCTTTTCGCGATAATCGTAGGTATTGCTATCGACGCTGCTTAAATCCAGATTGCTGTAACGTTCGCACAAAGCCTCTTGATATTGCCTCAAATCAAAATCGGGGATTATCCCAGCAATTTCTTGAGTGTTTTTCTGAATGCTGTCCAGATTTTGAGCATTCAAGATATCCCGCAAGTCTTTTGAGTCAAAGAGAATTTCTTGAACTTCGGCGAGATACTGATTGGCGATGGTTTGCCACTTAAATCTGGCGGGTAAAGCTGCTAAATCTAGTTGAGTCCAGGTTTGTTCGAGAAGTTCTGCATCTAGAGATTCGCGATCGCTCTCAAAGGCTTTACCCAAAATTTCCTTAACTGACTTGTTGCCTATAAATTTTTTAACATCTTTAATATACAGCTTTATCTGTTCTTGGGAAAGTCCGCTGATTTTTAACTGCTGTTGCACTAACTCCAAAAACTTTTTGAGGGCTTTCCCCCCTGCGACTTGTCGCGGATCTTTTTCGCCAAATAAGACGTTTTTTAGGGAATCTTTAAAAAAATCTTTTACTAAATCCTTCGCGCCGTCTACTGCCAACTCTTCTAAGATGGGTTTAACGAGAATGCCGACTCCTTGCGTTACCCCCCAGACGACAAGCCAATCAATCATAAAGCTAGCCCGACAAATAAATTTATCTCTATAATATAGCAATTTTCAGTGAGTCGTAAATTTTTGACTTCCCCCAACTCTCCCCGCGACTTCGAGGAGGTGGATAGTTTTATTATCAGGATAGGAAATATAGCGGTTTTCACAAAGATTCGCGGACGTTGTTGGGAAGAGAGCCCTCTTGATTTCAGCGGTTATGTAAGCTGTCAGCCATACCTCATCTTTTTGAGAAAGGCTATATAAAACTACTAAAGTATAACTCAAAGGTCGGCTTGCGCTTGGGCCAATATACGTTGTTACGCTCTTTGCACTCTTTCCTAATCTTATAAAGAGCGCTGAAGCGCAACTACGTACCTAATTTGTTTGACTGCAATAAAACTGCCATAGCGGCCGCCGAAAAATAGTTACATTTTTATATGTTTTTTGCTAGTTGCTTGTGCTATACTCTAATAATGGGAGTGTGAGAAATTTTAAATCTTAATGCACATATTTCCATTATTAAATGATATCATGTAAACTGCAAGAAGTAAAGCAATCTCTCCTCTAAAAAACGAAATTTTTTTTGAGATATCATTAAAAAAAGTAAAGCGCAAAATGGCTAAAATTGAGACAGGAAACTAGCGACAATTATGACATACGATTACGACTTGTTTGTGATAGGTGCAGGCTCTGGCGGATTGGCGAGTTCTAAGCGGGCGGCATCCTACGGGGCGAAGGTGGCGATCGCCGAAAATGACTTAGTAGGCGGCACCTGCGTCATTCGCGGCTGTGTACCCAAAAAACTCATGGTGTACGCTTCAACATTTTCGCATTTGTACGAAGATGCGATCGGCTACGGTTGGAGCCCTGTAGAAACCAGCTTCAACTGGGAAAAACTCGTCACCACTGTAGATACAGAAGTGCGACGACTCAGCAAACTCCACATCAGCTTCCTCGAAAAAGCCGGAGTTGAATTAATCTCAGGATATGCCAAATTTATCGACCCCCACACTGTCGAAGTTGGTGACAAAAAATACACCGCTGCTAAAATCTTAATTGCTGTCGGCGGCGAAGCTCACAGAATCGATATTCCCGGCATCGAACACGCGATCACTTCCCGCGAAATCTTCTTGTTAAAAGAGCAGCCGAAACGGTTGGCAATTTTGGGCGGCGGCTATATCGGCGTTGAATTTGCTTGCATTATGAACGGGTTGGGAAGTGAGGTGACTCAAATCATCCGGCGCGATCGCATTTTGCACTACTTTGACGAAGAACTTCGCGCCAACGTCCAAGAAGGAATGGTTAAGCACGGCATCAATTTTGTCACAGGAAGCTCGATCGAATGGATTGAGAAAACTCCCGAAGGCTTAAAGTTACAATTGTGGGGAGAATCCCAAGAAACCTTGACAGTAGACGCGGTTTTGTGCGCTACCGGACGATCGCCAAATTTGGAAAAACTGGGCTTGGAAAATGCGGGAGTTGAAACCGAGAAAGGTGCGATCGCAGTTACCAAAGACAGCCGCACCAATCAACCGCACATTTTTGCTGTCGGAGATTGCACCAACCGGATCAATTTAACGCCAATTGCGATCGCCGAAGGACGCGCTTTTGCAGATACCGAATTTGGCAACAATCCGAGAGCAATCAGTCACGAAAATGTCGCATCAGCGGTATTTTCCCAGCCGGAAGCTGCTACAGTCGGCTTAACAGAAGAGCAGGCTAGAGCCAAATTTCCCGACTCAATTAAGTGCTACACAGCCAAGTTTAGGCCGATGTTTCACGCTTTGACAGGTGCAGATGAAAAGACTTTTGTCAAGTTAGTTGTTGAAACTAATACTGACAAAGTTTTGGGCGTGCACATGGTTGGGAAAGACGCGGGCGAGATTATTCAAGGAATGGCGATCGCCGTTAATATGGGAGCTACCAAGAAAGATTTCGATTCGACGATCGGCATTCACCCCTCGACTGCTGAAGAGTTTGTGACTCTGCGATAAATCTTAAATCGGGAAACGGCATTGCCGTTTCCCTCCCTCTTCAACCCGCACTAGCGCCGTTATATTTAGGTATGTAGTTGCGCTTCAGCGCTCTTCGCGCTTTGCGCTGAAGCGCAACTACGTACCTTTGCCAAAGAATTTTAAATCCTTTGAACCTTTTTTGAACTTGTCCTGTCTAAACGCTTCAGATAACGAACAGGTGAGGGATACTTCACAGGTGTTAGGTGTGTCAGCCAATGTTTTAATCGATGATTGTTCCGACTCCTACTTAGTCGATCGGTGTTTAAAGGGCGATTCCCTACGGGATAGCTTCGCTTCACGTACTTGCTTTCGTCACCTTTACCAACGCTACCAACAAAAAGTCAGGTCAACCCTTTACCAACTCTGCGGTTCATCACTTCTAGACGACTTAACCCAAGAAGTATTTCTGCGAGTCTGGAAAGGATTACCCAAACTCAAACAACAGGAAAACTTTTCAACTTGGCTCTATCGCATTACTTGGAATGTGGCATCTGACCAAAGAAAAGCATTTGCCAAACAGCATTCTTTTGACTCCCAACTCAAAAATCAAGAAACAATGGATAGTGTTATTCCCAATAATAACACATCCGGCTTGATGCAGTTGCACTATCAAGATTTAGTGCAACGAGGACTGGAGCAATTGAGCTTTGAACACCGCACTGTTTTGGTGCTGCACGACTTAGAAGACATCCCGCAAAAAGAAGTAGCCCAAATCCTGGGACTACCAGCGGGAACTGTTAAATCTCGCGTGTTTTATGCCCGAAATGCCATGCGACAATTTTTGCAAAAACAGGGGGTAGACGAACTGTGAACGATGAAAATAGCGACAAAAAATTAGTGAATTTCTTGAAGCAAAATAGCCCAAAAGTTCCGGACGCTGCCCCCGATTTTGAGCAAAGACTTTTAGCAGCAATAGATAGGAATGACAGGGCGAGAGAGCTAAATCGTCTCGGGTATTCGCGATTTAGAGAGTCTAGTAAAAGCTCAAAATTCCTCCGTTTTCCCAAGTGGGGTTTTCCCGCTGCGATCGTCGCTAGCTTGCTAGTTTTTGGTTCGGGCTATCGCGTCCTAGTTACCGCACAATTACAGGCGGATGAAGCAGCTCACTTGGAAGCATTTCTGGTAAATAATTGGGAGGGTGTATTGAACGATTCTCGCACGGCAACTATGAGCGATCGCCCGCAAACAGATTTATTTGATTTCCCTGTTACTGCTGACACCGAACCCCAACAAATTAACTAATCTTAAAGAGGTAATTTTTCATGTCAATGCGCCAATTTTCTGCTATCGCAGTTTTACTGTTAACTCTCGGTACTACAGCCGCTGCAACAGCAGCTCCCAGCCCCGCTCAACCGGAAACAATTGCCCAAAACCAGCGTCCCAATCGAGTTGGTGGTAAAGAGAACGGGCTGTTTGACAAACTAAATTTAAGCGCCGAGCAAAAGCAGAAAATGCAGACTGTTCGCGATCGCTACAAAGACCAAGTTTCCCAGCGAATGCAAGCAATCCGCCAAGCCAGACAAGAATTGGAAACGATGATGTCTGGTACGACAGCAAACGTCGGCCAAATGCGCGACAAACACCGCCAAATCATGGGATTGAGGCAGCAGTTAGAAGAGGTACAATTTGAAAGTACATTAGCCATGCGAGAAGTGCTGACACCCGAACAGCGCAGCCAGTTCTCCCAAATGATGCAGCAGCGCAGGGAAGCTGCTAAAACCCGGAGACAAAACAGCCAAAAATCCCAATAATAGATCTCTTGCAAAAATACAACGCACCCCACCCCAACCCTCCCCGAAGTCGCGGGGAGGGGGTAAGATTATTCTTGTTTCCCCCCTTAATAAGGGGGGACTAAGGGGGGTAAATTTGACGAGAGCAAGAGTTCTAATCTACACTGCTACCGACTGCACACCCTACTAAAAAATAAACTTGTCGGGCGTGCAGTCGCCAGTTCGCTCATTTAAGTTAAAATAATTAGTTGGTAAATCTCATCAAATTTTCTGGATGAATCTACAAAACGATTCTAGTTACATTTATTTACACGGATTTGCTTCAAGTCCAGATTCAACTAAGGCTAAATATTTCCGCGATCGCTTTTTTTCCCTAGGAATTGACCTCAAAACTCCCGATCTCAATTACAATGATTTTTCGCGCCTCACTCTCACGCGCCAATTAGACCAAATAGAAACAGAATTTCTGCAAGTCCAATCCTCCGAATCTGTAGAAAATCTAAAAAATTTAGGGGAAGTTACCATCATTGGGTCGAGTTTTGGCGGGCTGACAGCGGCTTGGCTGGCCCAGCGACAATTATCAATAAAACAAATAGTTTTGTTAGCACCGGCTTTTCAATTTCTCTCCCATTGGCTGCCACAGTTGGGACAGCAACAGTTAGAAAAGTGGCAGTCTGAGAAATATTTGCCAGTTTACCACTACGGCGAACAGCGCTATTTGCCGTTGAATTATGAGTTTGTGACAGATATGGCTCAATACCCTGAAGAAAAATTAATGCGATCTGTTCCGACGTTAATTCTGCACGGCAAGCATGATACGATCGTACCGATTCAAGCTAGCAGAAGTTTTTCAGATAATCGTCCCTGGGTGAAATTAATCGAACTAGAGGACGATCATTCTTTGGGAAATGTCCTAGCGGAAATTTGGGAAGCGATGCAAAAGTTTTGCCAATTCAAAAATTAAAATTTGACAATGCCCAAAAATGGATACAATCCTCCGACTTAAGTCGTGAGAAACAAAAATTTTAGACAACGTTTAAACTCCAAGATTCCTGTGTGGAGTAAATCTAAAATCTCAAGTCTAAAATCTCAAATCTACTCACCAACTTGCTAGTTTCAAAAATCAAATGACTGAACAAGATAAATCGACTCGCACCTTAGCCGTTGACATTGGCGGAAGTGGCATCAAAGTTATGGTTTTGGACGCTGAAGGTGAACCCCAAACGGAACGCAGCCGTTTAGAAACGCCTCAACCCCCGAAGCCGGAACCGATACTGGAAACCATAGCCTCTTTGGCCAGCGGACAAGGCGAATTTGACCGAGTATCCGTCGGTTTTCCCGGCGTCGTATCCCGCGGCATCATCAAAACCGCAGTCAATTTAGATCCATCTTGGATTGATTTTGACCTAGCAATTACCCTCAAAGATCGATTGGGAAAACCTGTGCGAGTGGCTAACGATGCCGACATTCAAGGATTGGGAGCAATTGCTGGAACGGGAGTAGAATTAGTAATTACTCTCGGCACCGGTTTCGGTTCTGGTTTGTTTGTCGATGGTATCTTGGTACCCAATCTAGAATTAGGACATCACCCGTTTCGCAAAGGGGAAACTTACGAACAGCAATTAGGGCGATCCGCCTTAGATACAGTCGGCCCCAAAAGATGGAACCGCCGTCTGGAAAAAGCCCTCGTCTACCTGCAAAATCTCTTTAACTGCGATCGCCTTTACATCGGCGGCGGCAATACCAAAAAAATTGTTTTTGAGTTACCGCCACAAGTTAAAATAGTACCGAATGTCAGCGGTTTGTTGGGCGGAATTGCTTTGTGGCGCGATTAGTAATTTTCTTGCAAAAGTGTCCGTCAACATCAAACAAACCGGGTTTTTTGTCAGGATTAAAGGCAATAATCCAGTAGTTTCGTAAAAAACCCGGTTTCTGCGTCCAAGACAGACAGTTGATGGGGTTTCTGGCTTGTGCGACAGCCGTTTTTAAAATTATTCGCCCATCGGATCGCGGTACTTTTTGGGTTCATCCTTGCGAAACAGATTTGCCAAACCGAGGATGCCCAACAAACCCAAAGCACCCCAATGATTGTTGTCCCCTTTGCTTTCTTGAAAGGGAGTTGTGTCTAAAATAACTCGATTAGAATCAGTATTGTTCTGTGCCGGAGCGGAGTTTGTTTGAGCCTGAGCTGGCATGGCTGAAGGGAGAATAGCTAAACTCAAAGCTAGAAGCGCCGAAGCTGCATATTTATTCATTGTATGTTTCCAAATTTCAGCAGTTACTCTATCAAGATAATTAATTTGCCGCGATGCCTGCATCAATCGATCGACAGAAACTCAATTCCCCCTTTCCTCTTGCTTTTGAGATAGAACAAGCTTTATGCTAAGTTCAGATGCTTGCAAGCAGATTATCTAAAATAAAAAGTCGTAAATTATACCATGCTTCCGTTTATCAGAAAAGACTTAGCCGAACTTACCGCATACACTCCCCATCCGGGCGGCGCCTCAGGAGAATCAGCGCACTCGGAAATTGTACTCGATCGCCTAGACACCAACGAATGCCCTTACGATCTGCCAGAGGAATTAAAACAAAAGCTAGCTTGGACTTACCAGCAGTTAATTGAGACAAATCGCTATCCCGACGGAGGCCATGCAGCACTCAAAGAAGCGATCGCCCAATACGTCAACGAATCCCTAAATGCCCCCGGGCTAGGGGCTGAATCTATTCCTTTTCCCCCCCTTAACAAGGGCGGGCTAGGATCTGAATCTATTCCTGTCCCCCCCCTTAACAAGGCGGGACTAGGGGCTGAATCTATTCCTGTCCCCCCCCTTACCAAGGGGGGGCTAGGGGGGGTTCCACAGCCAAAAACTGTCATTACAGCCGACAATATCTCAGTCGGCAACGGTTCCGACGAACTAATTCGATCGCTCTTAATCGCCACTTGCTTGGGCGGCGCAGGCTCAATTTTCGTCGCCAATCCCACCTTTTCCATGTACGGAATTACCGCCACCACCCTGGGGATTCCCGTTGTTAGTGTCGGGCGAAACCCCGAGACTTTTGAAATCGACATCAATGCAGCTCAAAGGGCGATAGACCAAAATCAAAATCCCCCCGTCCGCATCGTCTTTGTCGTCCATCCCAACTCCCCCACAGCCAATGCTTTAACAATCAATGAAATAGAATGGCTGTCAAATTTGCCCGAAAATATCTTAGTAGTAATTGACGAAGCCTATTTTGAATTCAGCCAAAATACCTTAGCCGACAGATTGCACCAACATCCGAATTGGATAATTTTGCGAACATTTTCCAAAGCATTTCGCCTAGCGTCAATGAGAGTCGGATATGCGATCGCCCATCCCGAACTCACAGCCACCTTAGAAAAAATCCGGCTCCCCTACAACCTTCCCAGTTTCTCGCAGACAGCGGCAGAGTTTGCCCTCGCCCACCGGCAATTATTGCTAGCAGTAATTCCTGAAATTATCTCAGAAAGAGCCAAATTAATTGCAGCGCTAAGTCAGCATCAAAAACTGCAAGTTTGGCCGAGTGCAGCTAACTTCCTTTACCTGCGGGTGACAACTGCTGAGGGCGAATCGCCCGAACACAAACACCAACAAATCATGCAGCAGCTAAAAACTCAAGGTACTTTAATTCGCCACACAGGCGGAGGTTTGCGAATTACCGTGGGTACTCCCGACGAAAATGTGCGAACTTGCGATCGAATAGGAGAAATTTTTGACAAGTCATAATATTCGGTATCCAGTTTCTGCTCAACACAAAAATAAATTTGGAGAAGATATATATGCTTCAAGGAAAGGTTTTACGGGTTGCTCGTCCAACGGATTGCCTCGATCGAGTTGTTCATTTCTACACGGAGGGTTTAGGGCTGCAAATCCTCGATAGTTTTGAAAACCATGAAGATTTTGACGGAGTAATGGTTGGGATGCCAGGAGAAAGCCACCACTTTGAATTCATCCATCAACGGGGACATATTGTAGGTGGCGCTCCAACTAAAGACAATCTTATCGTCTTTTACCTTCCTAACCAACAAGAATGGCAGCAAGCTGTTGAGCGAATGAAAGCAATGGGATTTGAGCCTGTAAACTCCTACAATCCCTACTGGGACAAAGATGGAGTGACCTTTGAAGACCCAGATGGCTATCGAGTTGTTTTGCAGAATGCCGAGTGGAGCTTGTAGCAGCGCGATCGCAGCATAAGCTATCTACACCAATTTATAACCGATCATTTCCTTGTCGCGCCGCGCGAATAGTTTGGGGAAATACGCCGACTAAAAGTGCCAAAGCTCGATCGGGAATTTGTGCCACTGTTTCCGAATCAAAATATTGTTCAAACTGAGTTAAAATCATTTGTGCGCGTTCCGCAGCTACAGACTTTGCCGTTAACTGTTCCGTTAACCGCACCCAATGCCGCCTAATTCCGAAAGCTTTCTGTCTTTCTGCGGGAGATAGAGGGCAAACAAAACAAAAATCCCCCACAGGAATCGCCTGCTGCGAGTCAGCATCAAAAGCACCTCCAACGGCAGCACCAGGCCCGGCAAACTCCGCATGGAAGCCTTTAATCAAAATTAGACCGTTTCGGCGACGGCTATCTACCATCAACAGCTTGCCGCCGTTGATTTCTGCGAGAATGTCAGATGAGTGGGGGTGTTCAATCAAATCTGTGCCAAGGTTTCGATGTCCCAAGTCCCGATCGGCCCAAAGGCGGGATCGGACAATATAATTAGATGTATCAAGTTTTGGATGCTCTTGCTGTCGATCGAGATTATCCATTTAAACTTACACACAATAGTGTCACAAGGTGGTAGCTTGAGCGCGATCGAATATCAAATGCAGGTAGAACAAACAGTAGACATCCTCAAAGCAGATCTCCCGACGCTTTTTGAGAAAGACATTTCCTACGACATCTACACAAAAGATGTTTTTTTTCAAGACCCAGTTAACAAATTTAAAGGAAAAATCAACTATCGCATTATCTTTTGGACTTTGCGATTTCACGGGCAGCTATTTTTCACCGAGATTTACTTCGACCTGCACGACGTAAGTCAGACAACCCCTGATACTATTGTGGCAACTTGGACTGTTCGCGGGACACTGCGCGTACCCTGGAAAGCTCGGATCTTCTTCAACGGCTATTCTACATACAAGCTGGATCCAGAGGGCTTAATTTACCAACATATCGATACCTGGGACAGAGATCCCGGAGAGATTCTCCAGCAGTTTTTGGGCAAAGGCGAGGATGTCACCCCAGGATAGGCCAAAAAGGTCGATCGCACTCAACCATCCGCACCAGCAATTAGAGTAACCTATAGTTCGTCAAACAATCATCAGCCTTCCGATCAATTTTCTGCTATTTTTAAATACCTAAAATGATCGTCGCCCCAGATTAATTTTCTGCTATTTCCACTCCAGAAAAACATCATGGCTGATATTATCGAGACTGCCACCAATGCCGATTCTTTCAGAACACTCGTGACTGTTATTGAAGCAGCCGATTTGTTAAATTTATTGTAAAGTCCCGGCCCCTACACCGTCTTATACCAATTTTAAACGAAATAACAGTATTCTTGTCCCCCCCCTTGGCAAGGGGGGGCTAGGGGGGGTCTTCGAGTGTTGCACGATTTTAGAAAATTGGTATTACCACCCACTGACGAGCCCTTTACCAAAATTCCTAATCCTATTGCCTCTTGGATGGAAAACATACCCAAACTCAACAAAATTCTTACCTATCACATTCTGTCGGTTTGTAGTGAGGACTTTAGTCCGCAATCAGAGGACTAAAGTCCTCACTACAAACCTATGTTCTTAAACTAATTGTGCGAACCTAAAATTAAGCCCGATCGCGCCGGCAGCATCAATTCTAACTGCCGAGTTTTCCCTTCACCTTTCCAAACAAACTCGCCTTTACCAAACAGCAATTTCTCGTGAGGAGATTTCAAAGTAGCTGCTTCAAAACTAATATTTGCCTCTTCAGTCGCGACATTGACAGCAACAACTATTTCCTCATCCCCCAAAATTCGGGCAAAAACGTAAACCGTTCCCTCAGCAAATAGAATTTGGTAGTCTCCGGTGCGGAGGGCAGCGTATTTATGCCGCAAAGCTATCAACTGCTTGTGGTAATCTAAAACCTCAAGTTCCCAGTGAGCTTCTAAGGGAAAACCGCGGCGGGAATCAGGATCTAGAGCACCGGGTAAACCAACTTCATCGCCGTAGTAAATGCTAGGAGCTCCGGGAAAAGTTAACAGCAGCAAATTAGCTAGTTCTACGCTAGCTTTATCGCCTCCAGCAATTGAGATCAACCGGGCTGTATCGTGACTCGCCAACAAATTAAGTTGAGTTAGCTGTATCGGCCACGGGTACAGTTCCAAAACGTGCTGGATTTTGTCCCCGTACTCTTTAGCAAACAGCGGCGGATAGGGATGGTAAGAACGACCTTCAATTTGAGCTAAATCTACTCTGTCGCCCGCTGCAAAAGCAATAGTCGGCGCCGCAAACAGATAATTCATCACTCCGTCAAATTGACTGCCGTCGAGCCATTCTCTCGCATCTTCCCAAACTTCGCCGACAATGTAAGCTTCGGGATTAATTGCTTTGACTCGCTCTCGAAATTCTTGCCAAAATCCGGGAGTTTTAATTTCAAAAGGAACATCTAGCCGCCAGCCATCAATGCCGAATTTAATCCAGTATTCGGCAATTTCCATGATGTATTCTCGTACTTCTGGATTGTCGTGATTGAATTCCGGCAAGGCTCGATTGCCATCCCAACCTGCGTAATTAGCAGGAAAATTACCGTCGTAGGCAGATAGCGGCCAGCCTTCTATTTTAAACCAATCTACCCAAGGAGAATGGGGGCCGTTTTCGAGGATATCGTGGAAGAAGAAAAAGCCGCGGCTGGCGTGGTTGAATACGCCGTCGAGTACGATTTTGATGTTGCGATCGTGGGCGGCGTCTAGAAGCTCTTTAAACGCTGGATTGCCACCCAACATCGGATCGACTTGATAGTAGTCGTGGGTGTGGTAGCGGTGATTGCAGGCCGACTGAAATATCGGGGTGAAATAAATTGCGTTAATACCTAAGTCTTGCAGGTAGTCTAGCTGTTCCATAACGCCCCACAAGTCGCCGCCTTTGTAGCCTTGGAGGGTGGGAATTTCGTGCCATTCTTCCCAGATGAAGTTTTGCAGGAGGCGTTTGCGCGGCTGTTTGCTTTTAGCGAAGCGATCGGGGAATATTTGGTAGAATACCGCGTGTTTAACCCAGTCCGGCGTTTGGATTTGCATACAATTTTCCTGTCTTTTACAGCTTAGGCTACATTAGCAGATGTTTCTAGGAGATCTAGCTTTTGGTAGAGAATAGACGCTCGATCGAGTTTTGTCGATCAAAAAATCGTAAAATATAGCCTTTCTCAGATAGATGATGTATCATGTAACTGACAAAAACGGAGTGAGCAATATAGAACCCAAAAGGTAATGCAGCTCTAATTAAAGGTCGCGCTCGCAGCAGCCGATCGAGTGAAAGCGACGATCGACCCCGACTCAGCCGCAGCAGCCGATCAAGTGAAAGCGACGATCGACCCTGACTCAGCCTCTCGACTCACAACTATTAATGATCGACTCACAACTATAATTGTACCTCCTCTTTTTGAGAAAGGCTAGATGCGAACCTTAATTATTGACAACTATGACTCTTATACCTTTAATCTGTACCAGATGATTGCTGAGGTAAATGGGGAGCTGCCTCTGGTAATTCGTAACGATCGGCTTAACTGGGATGAAGTCAAAGAAATTGCATTCGACAATATTGTAATTTCTCCAGGTCCCGGTCGTCCAGAAAGGTCAGAAGATTTTGGAGTCTGCCGACAGATAATTGAGAAAGTGGATGTGCCCTTGCTGGGAGTTTGTCTGGGGCATCAAGGACTTGGCTACCTACATGGTGGAAAAGTGATTCATGCACCGGAAGTTCGACACGGTAGACTCAGTAAAATTTATCACAATGATTCGGAATTATTCCAAGGCATTCCCAGTCAATTTTCTGTGGTGCGCTATAACTCCCTGTTAGTTGCTGATGAACTACCTGAGTGCCTAGAAAAAATTGCTTGGACTGAAGAAGGACTGGTGATGGGATTGCGTCATCGGCATCTACCTTTTTGGGGGGTGCAGTTTCACCCAGAGTCTATCTGTACAGAATATGGACAAAGATTAATAGAAAACTTTAGAGAGATTACGCTGCAATTTACTGAGAAGTCATCAAGAAGTTCAGTAAAACAGTATTGGACAGGATATGGATCTGTTGCTCCTGCTATAGATGACTCCTACCAAGAAGAGTCTCAGCAGTTTGAATTGTATACGCGGAAGTTGGATATTTGCCCAAATACAGAACAAATATTTGTACAGTTGTTTGAGGATGCACCGAACGCTTTTTGGCTAGATAGCAGCCGTGTGGAACTTGGTCTATCTCGCTTCTCGTTTATGGGTGACGGAAGCGGGGTAAACAGTCTATTGGTGCGATACCATACTCTAACCCAAGAACTTATTATCACACAGTCAGATCGGGTGACCCATCGCAGAGAAAGTATTTTCGAGTATCTCAAACGAGAAATTGACCTCCGAAGTTGCCAAGCTGATGGTTTACCGTTTGATTTTAATTGTGGATTTGTTGGCTATTTTGGCTATGAACTCAAGGCAGAGTCGGGATCGTCATTGGTGCATTCTTCACCATTACCTGATGCAATTTTCTTACTTGCCGATCGCATCATTGCCATCGATCACCAAGAACAGTGTCTTTATTTGCTCCAATTAATCAAAAAAGGACAAACAGAACAGGTAGAAACTTGGTTTGATACTATCCAACAACAACTCGAAACCCTTGCGCCTCTGGCAACCCTTGTACCCCAGGGAAATTCTCAGCCAGTCAAGTTCCGTTTGAGTCGCACTTACCAAAATTACATCCAAGATATCCACCAGTGCTTGGACGAAATTCACGAAGGGGAAACCTATCAAGTTTGCCTGACGAATCAGCTTCACACCGATGCGATCCCCGACCCATTGACGTTCTATCGGACATTACGTAAAATCAATCCTGCTCCTTACTCTGCATTTTTGCGCTTTGGTGAGATAGCGATCGCCTGTTCATCTCCAGAACGGTTTTTGCGGATCGATCGCCAAGGTTGGGTAGAAACTAAGCCCATTAAGGGAACGCTACACCGAGGAGAAACCCCTGAAGCAGATTTTATCCTCCGAGAGCAGCTACGCAACAGCGAAAAAGACCGGGCTGAAAATCTGATGATTGTGGATCTGTTACGCAATGATTTGGGACGAGTCTGTGAAGTGGGTAGCGTTCAGGTACCGAAGTTAATGGATGTGGAAACCTATGCAACAGTACATCAGTTGGTGACAACGATACGCGGGCGGTTACGTTCAAATCTACAAGCGGTGGATTGCGTGCGGGCTTCATTTCCGGGAGGATCGATGACTGGTGCCCCCAAAATCCGCACTATGCAAATTATCGATCGCCTGGAACAAGAGGCGCGGGGAGTTTATTCCGGGGCGATCGGCTTTTTGGGCTTGAATGGTTCAGCCGATTTGAATATTGTGATTCGGACTGCTGTTTTGACACCCGATCGAACCTCGATTGGTATCGGTGGCGGAATTATAGCGCTTTCCGATCCTGAGATGGAGTTTCAGGAAACGCTGCTTAAAGCCAAAGCCTTAATCGACGCTCTGGTTCTGACAATGCACGGAACATCTGAACCAGACACATATCACATTCTGTGATTAGAAACAACAACTACGGATGGTTATGAAAAATTAACTGAGTAAATCAGGGGCTTAAAAAAGGATGGAGATTTGTCTGGTATAGTTTGTGTATTAGAGGTAAAATTCAGCCATGAATCAGCTCGAACAGTTTAGACAAGAAATTGATGCCTTAGATGCTCAGATTATTGAAGTGTTAGGTAAACGATTTGAAGTGTGTAGACAGGTTGCTCATTTCAAAAAAGCAGAGGGGATTCCCATGATGCAACCGGGACGAGTAGAAGAAGTGAAGAAGCGCCGTCAGGAGCTAGGTATAGAACAGGGGATTACCCCTGATTTCATGCTTCATTTGTACAGTTTAATCATTCAAGAAAGCTGTCGGATGGAAGATGAAATTATTGAAAAAAATTGATTCAAGGAGATTAAAATTTTATGGTTCTGGATGCTAGAAATCACGACCCTGCTCAAGAGATTGCCGCCGAGAAAGTTTTGCTCGATCGGTTGGATACATACTACTCAGATATTATCAGTTGGTTTTTTCAAACAATCCTGAAAGATTCAACACCAACCAAAATTCTGGATGTGGGTTGTGGAACAGGTCATCTCTTAGAGGTTTGCGATCGCACATTGAAGGCGATCGTCACCCCATCTTTTTATGGAGTCGATCTCAATCAGTATTTGATTACCAATGCCAGCCAGCGGTTTCCATCCTATCAATTTGAGGCGGCAGATGCGACTCACCTGCCTTATCCAGATGAAACTTTCGATCTCGTTTATGTTGCGGCTGTGCTTGCTCATGTACCAAGGGCGGCAGACATCTTAAAAGAAATGGTGCGAGTCACTAAGATAGGTGGAACGATCGCAGTTTTAGATCAAGATTTTGAAACGGCGGTGCTTTATCCCGGTGACAAGCAACTCACCCGCAGTGTTCTCAATGCTGCCGCCGATTACTGGAGCGATGGTTGGATGGGTCGAAAATTACCCAGTATGTTTAAGCATTTAGGACTGACTGACATCACAGTTGATGCCCGTGTTCGCATCGATCGCGACTTTGACAAACCTTTCTTTGAGCGAATTCGCAACTGGATTGTGGAAGCAGGGTTTCCCTCTGATCGAGCAGAACGATGGTTTTCAGAGCTTTGTCAACAAGCAAGTGTCGATGAGTTCTTATTTACTCGTAACTGGTACGCAGTTGCCGGAATCAAACAGTTCAAGAGTCTCAACGAATAATTCAGTTATGCCCAGATATTAGGTCAATGAATACTATTTACTTTGATTCTAGCGTTAAAGACGATGTAAGACGGCAGCGTCTTTATAATGGTCAACTTTTTGTCTTTTCTGCTTGTCCAAGTGTGATCGCACTCCACCAATTGGTCTGCGATCTGCTCGAAGCAACTTTCGGTTCACCGATACCTTCAGTAATAGAGGACGGTTTGCCAGTTGAGAAATTTTTGGCTGCTGAATCTTCCCTCAAACACCAGATTATGAATCACCCTCAAACCAAGCAACTGGTTCAGTCGCTGCTGCAAGAGTTTGAGTGTGACTTAAGCAAGACTTATTTTGATTTACCACAGTTACGAATCGTACCTGCCCGAGGCTATTTGCCGAACAATGAAGGAATGTTTCACGATCCGCATCGAGATACTTGGTATGCTGCACCTCAGTGCTTAATCAACTGGTGGATACCCATCTCCGAATTTGAATCTGAAAGTGCATTGGCATTCCATCCCTTGTACTGGAAGCAGCCAGTCAACAATGACTCTCGTAGCTTTAATCAAGAACAAGATTATAAAAACAACTTTCGGGAGGCTGAATTTCCGCATCCAGAACAACAGATCGAAATTGAGCCGGAAATTCGGATCGTCTGTCCGGCAGGGGGAGTAATTCTCTTTTCAGGGGCACAGATGCACTCTGCTGTTCCGAATACATCGGGGTCAACGCGCTTCAGTCTTGACTTTAGAACCGTGCATTACGACGACATTCTCACAAACAATGGTGCAGCCAATATCGATTCTTACTCAACAGTTGCCCTATTGACCGATTTCATGCGAGGTACAGACCTGGCCAAGTTTTCTGAAGAGGTGATTGCCAGCGCTTCTAAAAACCTACTCAAACCTACCCCTCTTCTGTGACTATCCGGATTGAAAAAGTAAGAAATAAGCCCAGATTAATCAGAAGAATAAAAGTTTAAATAATTGAAAAATTAATGGGAAAGTTATATTTTCATATATTCCATACGCATTAACTGAAACTATTCCACGATCTACTTTACCTATTTCTGGTACGGTAAATACCGAGCGACTAACTCATCAGATATGTTTGCTCTTCATTCATTGGCAATACCACCAAAAATTACCGTCAATCGATTTGAGATTTGAAAAATTGAAGAATTGAAGAAAGCGAACCCGCGGATGGCGAAACCAGCTTTAGGGGTAGTTTACCTCCCCATAATTTATTCCTGGGTATTTTAACTCATAACTCGATCGCTCAAAACTCAAAACTCAAAACTTCCTCGCTCCCCCCCTTGTCAAGAAGCCCTCACCATCCGACACTGGACTTGGAGAGTTAATCGACCCTAGGGAGAAAGTTCCTTGAAAAAAGTCTTAGCCATCATCCTCGGTGGCGGTGTAGGCACCCGCCTTTACCCCCTAACCAAACTGCGAGCCAAACCCGCAGTTCCCCTCGCAGGTAAATATCGCCTCATCGATATTCCTGTGAGCAACTGCATCAACTCGCAAATAGTCAAAATTTACGTCCTCACCCAATTCAACTCGGCATCCCTCAACCGGCACATCTCTCGCACTTACCAGTTTTCTGGCTTCACCGAGGGATTTGTCGAGGTACTCGCCGCCCAGCAAACTCAGGAAAACCCCAACTGGTTTCAAGGGACAGCGGATGCAGTTCGCCAATATCTTTCGCTGCTAGAACAGTGGGACGTTGACGAATACTTGATTCTGTCAGGCGACCACCTCTACCGCATGGACTACCAAAAGTTTGTCGATAGACACCGCGAAACCAATGCCGATATCACCCTCTCCGTTTTGCCGATGGACGAGAAGCGGGCCTCGGATTTTGGTTTGATGAAAATCGACGACAACGGCCGCATTATTTCTTTCAGCGAAAAGCCAAAAGGCGATGCGCTCAAACAAATGCAGGTGGATACTACTAAACTGGGACTGACACCGCAGCAGGCTCAGGAAAGTCCTTACATTGCTTCGATGGGGATTTACGTCTTCAAAAAAGAAGTTCTGATTAAACTCCTGAAAGAATCTCCCAACCAAACTGATTTTGGTAAAGAGATTATTCCGAATTCTTCAAAAGACCACAACGTTCAAGCTTATTTGTTTGACGATTATTGGGAAGATATCGGAACCATTGAGGCTTTTTATGATGCTAACTTGGCGCTGACAAAACAGCCTAAGCCTCCTTTCAGTTTCTACGATGAAAATGCGCCGATTTATACTCGCCCGCGTTTCTTGCCGCCGACTAAGCTTTTAGATACTCACGTGACGGAATCAATTATTGCTGAAGGCTGCATTCTCAAACAGTGCCGCATTGACCATTCTGTGTTGGGAGTTCGAGCGCGCATTGAAGCTGGATGTACGATTCAAGATAGCCTGCTTATGGGTGCTGACTTCTACGAACCCGACGCGGAACGGCATTCGAGTTTAGACCACGGTGGTGTCGCCCTCGGTATCGGTGCAGATACTACAATTCGCCGCGCGATTGTGGACAAAAATGCCCGCATCGGCCGGAACGTTCAAATCATTAATAAAGACCGAGTGGAAGAAGCCAACCGCGAAAACCAAGGTTTTTACATCCGCAGCGGCATTGTCGTAGTCCTGAAAAACGCCACGATTCCTGATGGAACTATCATTTAGTTATTAGTCATTAGTCATTAGTCGTCAGTCATTAGTTTTTTAAGTTAAAATCTGTTATCTGTCAGCCAGTGACTGATGATAAATAAATAAATTAGTGACAGATAACCAATGACTGATGACTGATGACTGATGACTGATGATTTTTTTTACTTCATTATTAATTGCAACTGTTGGTGCAAGGCTGTCGAAATATTTGGCTTCATTCAAACTCAGGCGCATTAATAAGGAACAGTCTCTGTTACGGTCTGCGGTGATACGCGTATGTTCGATCGCCTGCGTCTGGCGGATTGCTTCTGATTCTTGTATTTGCGCTCGTAGCACGACTGACAAATGCGCTGCCCGTTTCTTAGCATCACACAACTTTCGGAACTATCTTTCCAATCGTCGCAGCAGCCGCAAGGCCAACTTAGCAAATAATTCATGATGTTATCACCCTCGTAACGTTAATAAGTTATTGAGTTACCATCTTATCTTAATTTTTTTTGAAGTGTGTGCTCTAGTTAACAGACAGCAGATATATTTTGTTATATTTTATGACTTAAAGGTATAGATGTGGTGTTAAAATAAAAAAGTATAGCACCAGTAGTGTCAGAAAAAAATATATCCAAAGGCTGTTGAATTAATGTACGCTTGATGGTAGAATTGAGTCAGAATTAAGGTAGCAGATTTGGACGGGAGTTGCTGATGAGAACCTGCTAGGATTTGCATTGAGCGAAAAGCTAAAGAAAGAAAAGTTCGTAGGCGTAAGCTAAGGAAGTAGCCATCGCACCGCGCACGGTAAAAAAAGATCGATCGCCAGTGGCAGTCAACCCAACGGGCGATCGCGCCCACAACCGCAGCAGCTTTCCCGGGTTCACCTCAACTCTCCCCACACTCTCACCAGCTATCGCAGCCACACCAAAATCGCAAAGACTTACTACTCCTCAAAATCTCCAACAGCAGCGGGGTGCGGAAATTGCGATGTCCCGCAAGCAACAACCGAACTCGATCGAGTCCAAAACTTTGATAACCTATAATTTGAAGAAGGAAGAAGCAAGAAGGAAGAGGAAAGAGGGTAAAGGACTATAACGGCTTCGCTCGGGATAACAAGAGGGAAGAAGGAAGAAGCAATCTTCCGTAAGGGTTTCAGGAATTAACAACCTCCTCACCGTCAGGCGCGGTTGCTATAACTCGCCATCCTGCTAATTTGGGATTTATCCTTTCTCACAACTAACAACTAACAACTAATAACTAATAAAGAGAGGATTACTTAATGGCTGCAACAGATTTTAAAGACTATTACGCTATTTTGGGACTCAACAAAACCGCCAGCTCTGACGAAATTAAAAAAACTTTTCGCAAACTAGCCCGGAAATATCACCCGGATATGAATCCTGGGAACAAAGAAGCCGAAGCTCGTTTTAAAGAAGTAAACGAAGCTTACGAAGTGCTTTCAGATCCAGAAAAACGCAAAAAATACGACCAATACGGTCAATACTGGAAGCAAGCGGCGGCAACTCCCAGCGGATGGCCGGGCTCAGGCGCTACGAATGTAGACTTTGGTGGCGTTGACTTCAGCCAGTACGGCAGTTTTGACGAATTTATTAATGCCTTGCTGGGGCGCGCAGCTAGCAGTGGAGGTAGTAGTAGCAGCCGCAGCAGCAAGTGGAATTACAGCAGCCAGCGCACCAGCACCGGCGGGGCTACTGGTTTTGGCGGATTTGAAGATTTCGCTGGCTACGATAACCGCAGCGCCGGAGGTACTCGCGACACTGAGGTGACAATTTCGCTGACTCTGGGGGAAGCATTTCGGGGAACTTCCAAGCGAGTCGCTACTGGTGAAGTTTCAATACCTGCGGGAGTGAAAACCGGCAGCAAAATTCGAGTCAAAGGCAAAGGTCAAATTGACCCGTACACGAAGCAGCAGGGAGATTTGTACCTAAAGTTAGAAGTTTTGCCTCACCCTTTCTTTCAGTTTGAGGGAGATAATTTGGTCTGCGAAGTGCCGATAACTCCAGATGAAGCGGTTTTGGGAGCTTCTATTGAAGTGCTCGCGCCTGAAGGTATGATAACTGTAAAATTTCCCGCAGGAATGCGATCGGGTCAGTCTTTGCGGTTGCGCGGGAAGGGATGGCCGAAACCGAAGAAAGACGAACGCACGGATTTGTTGGTCAAAATTGCGATCGTCCCGCCGAAAGAACTGAGTGCTGTAGAACGCGAATGCTACGAAAAAATCAAGGCCGATCGCACTTTTAATCCCCGCAGCACTTTAAACCAGATGGCACTTTAATCTTAATTCTCAGAAGCAACCACTGGTGCGATCGGCTAATACCGTTTAGAAAAAAGGTTGCTACAAGAAATTTGTTGGGTTTGTTTCGTTCACCCAATGTGTAAGGTGCGTCGCTATTAGATTCTAGATGAAATGCCAAAGATTTAAGAATGGCGGCGCACTCTACGAATTGACCCGTGACACCTAACTCTATATTAGACCGTTAGAAAATAGGTTGCTATAAGAAAATTGTTGGGCAGACTGAAAATCCGGGTTGTTTAGTCCACCCAATGTGTAAAGTGCGTCGCTATTAGATTGTAGTTGAAATGCCAGAGATTGAAGAAGGGAGCCACACCCGCTCGATTACGGCGTTGCACGATTTTGAAAAAATGATATAGCAATCCTTGCATCATTTTTATAATTCTTGTAGGGGTTCTTTAAGAGCCAGGTTGCCCCGATAGATAGGGGGTAGGCACGGGGACACTACCCCTACAAATATTGATGAATCATTTAGGATTGCTATATTACTCATCAGTAGCTGTTAGCTGACTGGGTTGGCGACCTTGCTTGATGTTAATGCTAATTTTTTTAGCTCCTTTCTTCTCCAAATCTTTGATGTAGCCGTTGGTACTATTAGAAGCTTCATCCTTGCTTTCGTAAGGGCCAAAGTAATAGGTGCGTTTGGGTGAATCTGTGTCAACTTCTACCCACCACTCGCGACTTCTACTGCCACCAATCGGTTGAGTGAGTATCCAGAAAGCAGCGACGTACATACCGAATATATAAAGTCCAAACATAGTAGGTGTCCCCGCAGTCAAGTAGTTTTTACTGTCCTTAAGTTAGCAGGACGAATAGCTCGATCGACTCATCCTCAGTGCTGATTTAACGGCCGTAATTGTTGAGAGTTCATGCTGGTCAGCATCAGCATTTTGGTGGAGAAAAGGCTGAGTTTTAATGACATCTACAAAAAAATCCGCAAAGCAACAACTAGAATAAAATGATGCTTATTTTTATTGTTGAGGCTTGAGTTATGGCAGCCACGCCCGACGATGAGAAAGTTTTTAATTGCTGAAACCGTTGTGGAAGATTTCGCCTTCCTTCTTCCGATTTATATTTCTCTTTTTGGATAATTGAAAACTCAAACTGAACGGATATCTGTACAGTTTTGTTCGTAGCGCCGACTTGAGTCGGCTCTCTGGCTGCGGACTTAAGTCCGCACTACGAACCGTTTTTGTTATAGTTTTGTTCGTAGCGCCGACTTGAGTCGGCTCTCTGGCTGCGGACTTAAGTCCGCACTACGAACCGTTTTTGTTATAGTTTTGTTCGTAGCGCCGACTTGAGTCGGCTCTCTGGCTGCGGACTTAAGTCCGCACTACGAACCGCAGTTTTGTTCGTAGCGCGGACTTGAGTCCGCTCTCTAGTTGCGGACTTAAGTCCGCACTACAAACCGTTTTTGTTATCCCACATTCCGCAGATGTGGGTTTGATTTTTTTACCAGTTGTGAAAACTGGAAGCCCAAAAACTTTTGGGCTGAACCTATGCGGTTTTAGAGTTACAGATACTTGTCAAATTCACCTAAAATA
>NZ_JAHREU010000036.1:59323-73278 GCF_020883145.1 Microcoleus sp. CAWBG27 | reverse complement strand
GCAAGCTTTTCGCGGTGTGACATATTTTGTCATCGCTAGGTGGTATTTTTGTTTTCAATCCATAGTGCCAGCTTTTACAATGATTTACCAGGAATTTCGAGGAAATTATTTACTTTATGTCAACAGTCTGGAGGTTTGGTCTCCTTTTGTCTTGTACCATTTTCCCAAAAGAATGCAACTGTAGACCCGTGATCCAAACACTTCATTCATGAGTCATTCCCAATTGCAAATCCCAAATCCCCAATCCCCAATCCCCAATCCCAACTGCTATTACTTTGCCACTGGAATGCCAGATATTTGCAACTGTAATTTTTGGCCTGGATAATCTGTCAGCGTCAGCGAAATTTCCTTCGCATTTTCCAGCAAAGCTGTGGGAATGCTCACCGTACCGTAATACACCTGCCCGTTGGGTGGAAGTTCCGCCGGCAAATCCTCAGCAGTCGCCGAAAGAGCCCGCCCTTGATTGTCAGTGACGTTCAAGAAACTGTAGAGAAACCTGACAGCTTGGGAACCTTCGTTTTTCATGCTCACGTCTAGCATCATCGAGTTGCTGCGCTGGCTGGCAGCGCTCACTTCCAGAGTTACTCCCCCGTCGCGACTGTTCAGGGGAAACTTGGCGCTGGTATTTGCCGCAGCCGGTTTTTTGGCTGTGGCAGATTTAGAGTTTGCTTTGTCTGCTTTAGTATTTGTCGCGGCTGTTTTTTTGTCAGGATCGCGACCTTCTACCCGCGCTTTGACGGTTTTGAGAATGTCTTTTTCTTTCAAAATGCTCACTTGGTCTTTGCTAGCCGCACTTCCCTGCTTGCCGCTGCCAGCATTGTTGCTGGGGCGAACATCAGGTTGAGTCGTTCCTTTCAAGGCTTCGCGACCTATAGTAAATCCCCAAACAGAACTCGTCACACCTGCTCCAAACATCAGACCGAGCAGAATAAGAGTCAGCACTACCGTCGAATTCACCTTTCTTCCTCCCTGGAGACTTCCGCCAAAGCTGTACTCGGCTTGGCGGTGAGAGAAAAGGGAGGCCAGGGTCTATACTGCATTATGTATCTCCATAAAAAGAAACCGTTGCGCCTCAAAAGTGGTTATTCTCCCTGGCATACCTGCTTACATTACAGGATAGAGGCTGCTGATATTGTTCTTTCGCTTACCCGCCTCAGTGGGGCGTTTAATTTGGGGATTGCTCCCTCTCGGATTGCTCCGGTAATGTTAGCTTCGACAAAGTTAGTGGTCGGTACTTTCTCGCTTGGCACTGTCTCCCAAATGACTGTTTAACCTAAGAGTTTTAGAGCTACGGACTAGCTACGCATCCGTAGGTAAGAACTTAAACGCTTGCCACTAACGTAGGCATTACTGCCTGAGTCTGGTCAACTAGGGCTATCTTTCAAGCCCCCGTTATAGTCGGTACTCCGATTTAACGGTGGGTTGTTGACTGCCATTGCCTATAAAGTTGATTCCAAATCCTAGAAACTGCTAATTCCAGTCGATCGACTCCAGCACAGAGTTGTGATGCAGGCGATCGCGGGTTCGGCAGATCTAAAAGATTTTGATTTTTGTTCTATAGTTCTAGCACGGACTGGGAAATTATGTTATACTACTTTTGAGTTGGATAGACACAAGTCGATCTAACGGCAGTTGGCCGAGCGGTTTAGGCAGCGAACTCATAATTCGCCCCAGGCAGGTTCAACTCCTGCACTGCCGATTTTATGGTACGTAGTTGCGCTTCAGCGCTCTTTGATCTAAACAATAGCGCCCAAGCCCTCAAGGTACGTAGTTGCGCTTCAGCGCTCTTTGATCTAAACAATAGCGCCCAAGCCCTCAAGGTACGTAGTTGCGCTTCAGCGCTCTTTGATCTAAACAATAGCGCCCAAGCCCTCAAGGTACGTAGTTGCGCTTCAGCGCTCTTGTCTATATGAAAGAGCGCTCAAGCGCAACAACGTACCTAAGTCAGTTGTGTCCCCGATGTTTCGAGGTTAACGGGCGATATCAACCCTTAATCAATTCCACTCCGTCGCGCCCGTCAAGTTCTTGAACATAAACCTTAACTTGTTCTTCCTTGGCTGTCGGCAACTTTTTGCCTGTGAAATCCGGCTGAATCGGTACTTCTCGGTGGCCGCGATCGACTAATACCGCCAACCAAATTTTCTCCGGTCGCCCGTAATCGTTTACCGCATTCAAAGCCGCTCGAATTGTTCTACCTTTATATATAACGTCATCTACCAACACCACCGTTTTGCCGGTCAAATCGAAGGGAATTTCTGTTTTAGCCGGTGTCCGCAGGGCAACTCGATCCAAGTCATCTCGGTAAAACGTAATATCCAAAGCACCCACGCATACTTTGACCTGTTCGAGGACTTCAATTTGAGCTGCCAACATTTGAGCTAAAGGCACTCCTCTAGTATGAATCCCCAACAGCACTAAGTCCGAAGGAGCTCCTGATTTTTCGACAATCTGGGAAGCGACGCGGGTGAGAGTCCGCCTCACTTCATCCGGGGATAAAATCTTGATAATTTTAGTCATTGCTGGCTGCGAGCTAATGGTTGGCTGTTGGCGAATCGAAGGATTTTAGAGTTTAGAGTTTAGATTGATTGGACAAATTAATCTCAGGGTTGGAACAATTTTAGATGTGAGACTTCGGCTTCAACAGTTGACAGTTGACAGTTGACAGTTGACAGTTCAAGAGCGAACTCTACCATTAACTCCCAAGATTGGAGTAATGAATAGTCTGATTTTAATTTCTCCCTCAAAGACTTGGGGCTTTCAACCAATTCTTTCTGGTAAGTGCCAGCGTCGAACGATTTGAGATGTTAGGTTGAGTTGACGGTTGAATCTGGGAGTAGAACTACTAACTTCCAAACTTTTTTGGCTCTTCCAGACTACTGTCGGAGGGCTATATCTGTTTGCGTGTCAGTTCTATTGTTAGGGAACAAAAGATAATAAAGTATAAACAAGCAATGATAGTCCCAACCAAATCAGAAAGCAATACCGAGTTAATTGCAATGCTCGGTCAATTTTTTTCGGTGCGATCGCACTTTGAGGCTCGCCTAACAGCGGTTTGTGTTTGATAACTCCCCGATAGGAATTTGTACCTCCCAGTTGTACTCCCAAGATGGCGGCGTAGGCGCACTCGCTCCAACCGGAATTGGGACTGGCATCTTTAACAGCATCTCTCTGACAAATCTGCCAAACGTAGATCGGTTTGCCAGATATCAGGGCTAAAGTAATCACTGTTAGCCGGCAAGGAATCCATGTCAGCACGTCTTCTAGTTTGGCGCTAAACCATCCTAAATCTGTGTATGGTGCTTCTTTGTAGCCGACGGTAGAATCTAATGTGCTAGCTGCTTTGTAGGCGATCGCACAGGGAACTATCGCCAGATGCCACATCGAGTCAGGAGCGATCGGTCGATCGATAACAGTTAATAATAGATGCGGCAGAGCGAACCCAACTAATCCATAAAATAGCGGGGCAGTCACGCCATCCACTGCATTCTCTGTTACAGTTTCTAACAATGCTCGCAGAATTTCTGGCTCAGATAAGTTTTCGGTATCCCGGCCGACGTAAAGGCTCAACCTTTCTCGCGCCTTGACTAAATCTCCAACATTTAAAGGGGCTAGCACGTCCTCGGCAGCCGCCCTCAAACTGCGACCGGCAAAACAGCTAGCCAGCAAAATGGTTTGTAGGGCAATGCCTAAAACAGGATGCACCCAACTAGCAGCAACGACGATCGACCAACTGACAGTATAACTGCCTATAATCAGCCCGATCGCTAGTATTGTACCAGCACATCGTAGAACCAGTTGGTGCCGCTCGCCTGGAGGACGATCGCCGGAGCGAGACATTTTGTCTGCGGGATTGTTGCAGATATTAAAGACAAATCGAGTATAGCGGTCGATCGCCCAACCCATCGCCTGTACCGGATGCGGCCAACCCCAAGGATCGCCGATCGAATAATCCAATACCGCAGCTAAAATCAAAACAGTAAATTCATCCGGCATCATTATATATAGTGTTAAACATGATAGTCCGTCCGATCGCTCAAGTGCGATCGGGTAGCTGCTGTTTTAACTGCTGCTACCAAGAGCGGAGTGTGATTTTTTAGAGCCGATTTTAACTGCTGAGATGACTTTCGTCGTGCAGTTCGTGTACGTTCTGTTCCCAATTAACACCGTCAAAGGGTAGAATCTGAAATTGGGAAACGGCATAGTCGTCAAGACAGCGGACGTTGACATCGAATTGATCCGGATGCGATCGGGGACGATAGAACGAGTGAATGCCACAAATCCGGCAGAAAGTATGTTTAGCAGTGCCTGTATTAAATGTATAGGTTGTCAAAACATCTTCCCCGCAGAGCAAGGTAAAACGTTCCGGCGGCACAATCAGGTGCAAAAATCCTTTCTTTTTACAGATAGAGCAGTTGCAGTCAGATGACGAGTGTTTGTCAACCGCGACTGTGAAGCGGACAGCACCGCAATGACAGCCACCGGAGTAGGTAACAAGTGTTGCGTCCATGTTCTCGGGCGATCGAATAAATGAACTTACCATCTAAATGATAAAGCTAGTTTCTTCTCCGAGAGCAGCTTGCCAACTGCGGACATCATAGTATAAGTCTTCGAGGGAAATACTGTACAGCGCGACCGCAAGTTTTTTGTGCAATCGGTTCCACAAACTGAATGTTACCCAGTCCTCTGGTTGGGTCGCGTCAGGAGAATGTCGAGGTAAAGGTTCAATAGTTTCCCCTACAGCCTCTAAGATTTGTCCTAAAGAGATTTGAGCTGGCTCCCGAGCCAATTGATATCCTCCCTGGGAGCCCCGAACAGATTGGACTAAACCGGCTCGTCGCATTTCAATCAGCAATTTTTCTAGATATGGAGCGGGTAACTCCTGTCGGTTCGCAATCGATTTCACCGATGTCGGCCCGAACCGAGGTTGCAAACTTAGATCCAGTAGAGCTTTGACACTGTAGTGTCCGCGTGTGGTTAACTTCATGGGATTTTAAGAGGGGGGCAAATATTCAGCTAGCTGATAGCTGATAGCTTATGCTACCTAGTTTAGAGATTGCTCGCACGCTCCTGGCAGCTACTCCTGAAGAAAGACTCCACCTTGTTAAAAATATTTAGACAATAGTGGTTAACAATTGAGCCGATCGGTGTAATATAGTTTTACAACCAGCTATAAAGCTAAAGTTTCTTGGTCAAACCAAAAACCAACCGAGAAAAAATCCGTACACCACTTGAATATTTCAGGACTCAGTAAATGGCTAAAAAGAAAAATATCGAACCCCTTGAAGGCGAAGATCTGATCAAAAAGGTCAAAGACCTAGAAAATCTTACCAAGGAAGAAAAAGCTAGAGCCTGTGGCTACTACACCGTTACCAAGAACGGCGTAGAACGGGTCAACATGATGAAATTCCTGAATGCGCTGATTGATGCAGAAGGCATTCAGCTAGATGGGAAGCAAAACGGCAACGGACGCGGCGGACGCTCGGCTAGCTATCGGATTAGCGTTCAATCTAACGGCAACTTACTGATTGGAGCTGCCTACACCAAGCAGATGGAACTCCAGCCGGGAGATGAATTTGAAATTTCTCTGGGACGCAAGCACATTCACCTGCGCCAAATCGATCGCGAAGAAGTATCCTAGGTCTTTACAATTTGCTTTGAATTCTTGCTTGAACGGGTTGGTTTGACTTCAAGCATTGACTGCTGGCAAAGAGCGGGCTCTGAAATTTTGCTCTGAAATTTTTCAGTGCGCCTAAAACAGTATGGATTCTATAGATGGCAATGGCTCGACAAAAGCCAGTGCTACTACTTTATATTTTCTGAGAATACCTATTCTCGCCCCTCGCTATATCCGTTTGGACAAGCGAGGGATTTTCCGCGTAGCTGTTGAGAGTTGAGAGTTGACAGTTGACAGTTGACAGTTGACAGTTGGGAGTTGCTCGAACAACGAAGAGGGAAGAAGGAAAAGGAAGAGGTTCGAGGGAAGAGGTTCGAGGGAAGATTTATTTTATAGGGGATTTAAGGGATTTTACGGATGAGGTTTGAGGGAAGAAGTAGCTTGCGTTAAGGTAAGAAACCAAACTTGGCAAAGAAAATGGCGCAGGTATTTTCAGCCAAGAGTATGTAATACCAGTTTTAAAAAAAGAATAGACTGGAATTGCATATAGCCTTTCTCAGAAAGATGAGGTATGACTGACAGCTTATATAACCGCCTAAACTAAGAGGGCTGAAGCCCAACAACGTACCTCATCTTTCAGAGAATCGCTATAAATCTTTGATGCAAGAGGGCAACCGCTTCGCAATGCAGATGTATTTCCCGATTGGAGAGCGACTTTTCCAATCTTGTCTGATGCGACTCTCGTGCTGGCGATCGCAAACACGAGCTCGATCGTTCATTCCCACATCTAAAATCTAAAATCTAAAGTCTAAAATCGACTGACACCCAAGCAAGCAGCTTCGATCGCCCTAGGTGAAATTATGGGTCGAAACAGTTAGAGTGTTAGGGAGCAATTAGTCACCAGCCTATGCCTTTGTCCCGATTCGCCTTTCAAACTGTCCGACAACCCACAAAAATACCTCTGCGCTGCGTTCTAGTAGGCTCTTTTGTGGTGCAAATCGTCGCAGCAGTCGGGATGGTCGGATATTTTTCCTTTCGCAACGGACAAAGAGCAGTCGAAGAGCTTGCCCAGAAGCTGATCGGGGAGACGGGGAAAAGAGTTGAAGAAAAGCTGAGTGGTGTTCTCGAAAATACTCACTGGGTAAATCAACTCAACGCTGAAGCGATCGACCGCAGGGAATTAAACTTACAGTTAGAAAGCCGCCAGCCTCGGGCAGAAAAGTTCCTTTGGCAGCAAATGCAATCGTTTAAAAGCATTCAGTGGATGTCCCTCGGTTCTGAAAAATCAGGAGAATGTCTCGCCATTTGGCGCAACCCTAAGGACAAGAGCTTGCAAATTGTCGTCGCTAACAAATCTACCAACTCTCAGAACATTTACTACGCGACAGACAACAGAGGAACAGGCACGGTTAAATTAAAACTAGAAGCAGGAACCTACGATGCTCGCCAGCGCCCTTGGTACAAAGAAGCTGTCGCAGCTAACAAACCAATTTGGACGAGCATTTACCCCGGTTTCACTCCGGGGACTGTGTTTATTGCTGCGAGTCAACCGATTCGCGATCGCAATGGTAAATTGCTGGGAGTTAGTGCGGTAGACTTTTCGATCTTGGAAATTCAGCAATATCTCCATCGCCTCAGGTTTAGCAAAACGGGGGAAATTTTCGCGATCGAACGATCGGGCTTGCTGGTTGCCAGTTCGAGTCAAGAATCACCCTTTAGAAAGATGTCGGGAAAGTCGCAGCCGGAGCGGCTGAATGTTTTAGACAGCAAAACTCCTGTTATTCGTACCGCAGCTAAGCATTTGTACGAATACTTCGGGGGCTTTGGCGAGATTAAGCAGCGGCATCAACTGAAATTTAACCGAGACGGGCAGGATTATTTTGTGGCAGTGGTGCCTTTTTCTGATAGTTACGGTTTGAACTGGCTGATTGCGATCGCAGTTCCCGAATCCGATTTCATGGGGCAAGTTAACAGAAATACCCGCAATACGATTGTACTTTGTGCGGCGGCGCTGCTGCTATCGACAATTGCCGGAGTTCTGACAGCTAGGTGGGTAACGCTACCGCTGCTGCGTCTCAACGCAGCAGCTAAGGATATTGCCCAAGGAGAATTCGATCGCACTGTTGGCGTGAGCAGGCTGGATGAAGTCGGTAAATTAGCCCAATCTTTTAATGAAATGGCCGCTCAATTGAAAAAGTCTTTTGAAGCTTTGGCGTCTAGTGAAGAAAAATTTGCCAAGTTGTTAGAAAGCTTGCCCGTTGGAGTCACAGCCCTGACTCCCGCAGGTAGCACTATTTTTATGAATTCGGTGGGAGAAGAGCTCACTGGCAAAAGGGCAATGCCAAGTACAACCGCAGCAGGGCTCTCAGAAACTTATCAGCTTTATGTAGCAGGCACCGATCGGCTGTACCCGATCGATAAGTCCCCGTTTGCACGGGCTGTGAGGGGTGGAACAATGATTGTTGAAGATATAGAAATTCGCCCCGGTGGGAAAATTATTCCTTTGCAAGTGCGATCGATGCCGGTGTTTGACGCTCTTGGCAATGTCCTGTATGTGATTATTGTTTTTCAAGATATCACCGATCGCAAACAAGCAGAAAAAATATTGGCTGACTACAACCGGACTCTGGAAATTGAAGTAGCTTCGCGCACAACCGAGTTAGCCGAAATCAATGCCCGCTTGGAAATCGAAATTGAGGAGCGCAAGCAAGCTACAAAAATTATCCGCAAAGAGCGGGACTTTAACTTCAAGATTATCGAAAATTCTCCGATATTTTTTGTGGCGATCGACCGTCAGGGTAAAATCCTGCGGGCGAATGACTGTATGCTGCAAGCTGTGGGCTATACTGCCGCAGAAGTTATCGGCAAAGATTATTTAAATACATTTGTACCAGAGGGCGATCGAGCCGGATTGCACTCGATTTTTAAGGGCGTGACAGCCAGCCCGCAAACGGTTAGCGAACACCAAATTCTCACTAAGTGTGATTCCCTAGGGGATAGCTACGCCGCGCGTACTTTATTAGTAGAGTGGCACGGTACGCCCGTTTTGGATGAAAATGGCAATTTTGACTTTCTTTTTGGATTTGGGATCGATATTGGCGATCGCAAACAAGCACAATTAGCCTTGCAAAAAAGCGAAGCTCTGTTTCAGAAATTAGCGATCACAGTTCCCGGAGAACTTTACATATTCGTCCAGCATCCCGACGGCTCGGTAAAGATGGAATATATCAGTCCGCTGTGCCGGGAAATTCAAGAATTAGAGCCGGAGGAAATCCAGAATAACTCTGCTTTACTCTACGAACAAATGCACCCAGACGATCGCCCCAGTCACTTCGAGGCAATTACCAAAAGTGCGAACGATCTCGAACCATTTTCCCACGAGTGGCGGATTGTGACAGCATCGGGAAAACTCAAATGGCTGCAAGGCTATTCTCGCCCGGAATTGCGCGAAAATGGAGATATCGTCTGGCACGGCATAATACTTGATATTAGCGATCGCAAACAAGCAGAACAAGAACTCAAACAAGCCAAAGAAGCCGCCGAAGCTGCCAACAAAGCTAAAAGCATCTTTCTCGCCAACATGAGCCACGAATTGCGAACACCCCTCAACGCCATTCTCGGCTTTGCTCAATTAATAGAACCCAGTGCTAATTTAACTTTGCAGGAACAAGAGAATATTAAAATTATTCGTCGCAGCGGAGAACACTTGCTTCAACTGATCAATCAAATATTAGACTTATCTAGAATTGAAGCTCGACGCATGACACTCAACCCAAAAAACTTTGACTTGTACCGTTTGTTGGGCGACGTGCAAAATATGTTTCAACTTCCCGCACAAAATAAAGGATTGCAATTAATTTTCAACCGCTCGCCCGATGTTCCTCAGTACGTACAAGCTGATGACGTTAAGTTGCGACAAGTGCTGATTAATTTGTTAGATAATGCCGTTAAATTCACCCAAAAAGGCTCAATTTTAGTAACAGTAAGACCCACAATAGAAGTAGCTATGTCTCCAGAAACAGATAATATCAATCTATCAGAAACTCAAAAAAATAATCCTTTTATTTACTTTGAAATTGCCGATACAGGGTTAGGAATTATCCCCGAGGAATTAGACAGTATATTTGAATTATTCGTGCAAAGTTCATCTGGTCAAAAAGTTCAAAAAGGTACAGGTTTAGGATTAAGTATCAGCCGCGAGTTCATCAAATTAATGGGCGGTGACATTACCGCAGAAAGCGAAGTTGGACGCGGCACAGTCTTCAAATTTGATATTCAAGTTGTGACGGGAGTCGGCCCTGTTGAACTTATCAATAAATATGTTACATTAAATAATTTATCGGAGAGTTCAACTCTTGCTACCGAAAAAATATCTGATAGTGCTGCAATCTTTACGTTGGACTCTAAGCCGCAAGTTTCCCCAGAATGGACGCGCAATCTCAAACAGGCAGTCCATCAGGCTGACTTCGATTTTATTGCCAAAACAATTGAGGAAATTCGCAGCGATAATCCTGTTTTTGCCGAAGTTTTGATGAATCATTTAGATAATTTTGATTATCACAAGATACTCGATTTGATTGCAAAATTTGAGTTGTAGGGTATACCTAATGACTAATGACTAATACCATTTTTTCTCATCATTTCAAAGAGCGCTGAAGCGCAACTACGTACCTGCTCGCTCCGAGTGGACAGTGACGCACCTGATACTATTTGTGACAGTCGTGCCACACAATTTTTTTTGAGCTGAGTTAAATGGAGAGTTGTTTTTTCAGGGGATGTGTAATACCAATTTACTATGAACTTGCACTTAATATGGTTTCCAAGATATAGTCCCAACCATATTTGGTATTCTTTACTTTACCATGTATGAGCGTGTACTTTCATTGTGAATTGGTATCAGGTGCGTCGCTATCAGATTGTCGCTCTTTTCTTGGGGATTGTTCGCAGGATCCGCACCCTACGAATACTACTTTACCATGTATGAGCGTGTACCTTGATAGTGAATTGGTATCAGGTGCGTCGCTATCAGATTGTCGGTTAAGTTTAGAGATTTTTCGGGTGCATCTGGCGCAAGGCAAATATATCCGTAGGGGCGAAGCATGACCGCAGTCAATATGGGATTATAACTAATAACTTATATGCGGTCATGCTTCGCCCTCTTCAAAAACCAGATGCACCCGATTTTTCGTGGCGACGCACCCTACGAATACTAAGCTAAGAGGTAAGAGGGGCTGAAGCCCAACAACGTACCTCATCTTTCTGAACACCGTTATATCAGGTGCGTCGCTATCAGATTGTCGGTTAAGTTGAGGGATTTTTCGTGGCGACGCACCCTACGAATACTAATGACTAATGACTAATGACTGATGACTAATGACTAATGACTAATCTCGAACTTTTGAAATTTGTTTGTGCTGAGAAAAAACTCGACAGTTATTGAGATCAATAAACAACTGTTCTTCTTTATGCTTGTCTGACATATTCACTAGATTGTATTGAACATTGTCTCCATAAATAGTTAGAGCAATCTGGCAAACTTCTAAAAATTTAATTAGCCACTGACATTCAGCAGCGGAGTTATCTTGATAGTATTCAATTAATCGAGCAAAACAAAGTTCTAAGTAGGTTTGGGAATACGGCGAGATTAAAATTATCTTTAGCATCAAAATCGCTAGCGTTAAAGGATTTAGTTGAGTCGCGAAAATTAGAAATAAGGCGGTTGGTTCCCCAGAATTTTCCACAGTCAAACATTTTATTAGATGATTGCAAGTTCTGAGCAACAGGCTACTGTTCAAAATTTCTTCGTCATTCTGGGGATGAAAATTATCTAAAATATTGATGAGTTGTTGGTGATAAATATCAGAACTATTTTTTTTTTCATTGTAATAACATAAATACTTAATCAGAGATTCCTTGAACTGCTTGTAGGTAATATTTTGACTGTGACTGATAAAAAGATTGGCTAAGCTGCGATAGTTCAACGAGCCTCGGTTGACCAAAATTATTTTGATTAAACGCAGGGCTTCCTCTCCTAAAAGTGTGGGATTATGATAATTTTTAAATTTGAATGTGGCTGACTGAGAGCGAGATGTATACATTGCTAGGTCAAACTTATACTTGTCTTTTAACTTCTGGGACAAGAGTTTGGCAGTTTGGCGTGCTTCGAGGGTGTTTTTAGTATCGAGATATTGAGTGGCTAGCAAATAAGGCTGATAGCGAGAAGTCCAGTGCTTTTCTACGGGCTGGTAGTCGCCGTACTTCAATACAAATAATTTGATGTTTTCATAGTCTTGGCTGCTGACAAAGTTTGTCAGCCACACTTTCAGTCTTTTGAGAATATTGTCTGCGTGAGGCTCGCTGAGGGTTCTCTCGCTAATAATTGTAATTAATTTCCGAGCAAGTTCGTATTGTTTGTTGGATATCCAGTTATTTAATAAGATGTATGAGCAGCGTTTAAATAAGTTGTTAAATTCTTGTTGACTGTTAAATTCAATTATTGTGTATAGGGATTGAATTAATTTAGGGTGAACTGGAGCAATTAGTTCTACAAAGATTTTTTTGAATTCCTGGAGACTAACTTCTGGTTCCGAGTTGTTGATGTGATATATGAAAAATTTGTAAAGGATCTCTTGAGATGCAAAAACTGTCAGCTCCGATTTTTGTAATTGAGCTGTTGGTTGAGACGATCGCGCCTGGGGCAATATATTGTTTGTGAGAGTAGGGAGAACTTTTGACTCTTGGGTTTCGGATTGAGAGGTAACGTTCTGAGATGGCATACCGTCCTCGCTCAGATGATCAATACACTATTATAGTTATTTATTGCTGCTTTGCAGCTAATAATTTAGTATTTTACTTGACTTTTGGGTAGCTACAGTTAAGCCCCCCGATCGCCCTTTTGGTAAGGCAAATCGAGGGGGTTAACTGTTATTTGTCAAGTATCTGAGGGTGTCAAGCAGGGTTTGCTTGAGCTCGTCTTTGCAGGAGGCGGGCAATCTCAGCTTTTTCTACAAGCCCGACTAGGACGCCGTTTTCGCCTGTGACGGGGAGTTCTTGGACTTTGAGTTGTTCGAGGAGGGTGACGACTTCGAGGAGGGACAATTCGGGTTTGACTGTGGTGGTAAATTCGATCGGCTTCACGAGCTCTTTAACCAAAACTTGCGGCCAGCTTCCGGTGGGGATGGTTTTCATGTCGTCAAGGTCGATCGCACCTACCAATTGTCCCGCATCATCGGTAACTAGGAACCGGCGCCAGGTGTGAGTGCTACCGATGACGTAGTTGTTGGCAAATTCTCTGAGGGATAAGTTTTCTGGGACGATCGGGCTTTCGGCAGTCAAAGCATCTGCGGCTGTCAGTCCTGCGAGTTCATTTTGGACTGTGGCATACTGTGCAGATTGACCGGCATTTTGCAGCAAGAACCAACCGATTACTAGATTCCAAATATTGCCGAAGATGCCTGTAGCAATGGCAATCCAGCCAATGATTTGACCGACGCGGCTGGCAAAAATTACGCCTTTGTAAGGGTTGCCGGTAATCTTCCAGACGATCGCTTTGAGGATGTTACCACCATCGAGGGGCAAGCCGGGAATTAAGTTAAATAAGGCTAATGCTAGGTTGATGGAAGCTAAAAGTTGAACGATGGCTGCTGCGGGGCCTGTGAGGGCTGCACCGACGCCGATAACTGTTAACAAGCCAGCCAAAAAGAAGCTGACTAACGGGCCTGCAATGGCGACCCAAAATGCTTCGGCTGGGGTTTTCGATTCTCTTTCTAAATTAGCCAGTCCGCCAAACAGAAATAGCGAAATCGATTTCACGCCAATTCCCTGTTTGATAGCTACCCAACTGTGTCCTAATTCGTGGGCTAAGACGGAAGCAAATAACAGCAGGGCTGCGAATAATCCTAACAGCCACGGTGCTACGGGGCCTAAGGTGGGAAACAGGGCTGCTAGTGCGCCGCCGTATTGCCAGGTTACTAAACCCAGAACTAAAAACCAAGATGCGTTGACATAAAAGGGAATTCCAAACAGGTTGCCGACGCGAAATGTACCGTTCATAATGGCTACCTCTGATATTATGGGTGAGAGTTTTTTGCTCTCTGTTTCCTTATCGTAACGAAATGTAACTGAGATGTTAATGGTTGAATTAGGGTGGTATCCGTCTGTTGAGGTTCGGTTTTGGGAATAATCACAGCCGAGTCAGGTTTGATCGTTCGGACTTCAGTCCTCTGAATGAAGGACTAAAGTCCTTACTACGAAAAGGTTTGATCGTTCGGACTTCAGTCCTCTGAATGAAGGACTAAAGTCCTTACTACGAAAAGGTTTGATCGTTCGGACTTCAGTCCTC
>NZ_JAHREU010000036.1:32371-59223 GCF_020883145.1 Microcoleus sp. CAWBG27 | reverse complement strand
TGAATGAAGGACTAAAGTCCTTACTACGAACCGAAATTAAGTTAATTATCGATCGCATCTTCTCCCAGCAGGTTTGATCGTTCGGACTTCAGTCCTCTGAATGAAGGACTAAAGTCCTTACTACGAAAAGGTTTGATCGTTCGGACTTCAGTCCTCTGAATGAAGGACTAAAGTCCTTACTACGAACCGAAATTAAGTTAATTATCGATCGCATCTTCTCCCAGCAGGTTTGATCGTTCGGACTTCAGTCCTCTGAATGAAGGACTAAAGTCCTTACTACGAACAGGTTTGATCGTTCGGACTTCAGTCCTCTGAATGAAGGACTAAAGTCCTTACTACGAACCGAAATTAAGTTAATTATCGATCGCATCTTCACCCAGCGGCCTGCTGTAGCGCTTCAATTCATCAATCAATCGAGTATCGTTAGAAGCTGTTCTCGCCCCGGCTTGGGCTGCCCACTGTTTTAAGTCTTCGATTTGCGATCGCGCGATCGCAGCTAGTGGTACTGTATCCTCGATCGACCTCAAAACATCCTCCGTCATCAAATCCCGGCGCTGCCCGTTCACAAAAGTGCCAAAAGCCCGGTACAATCCATCAATTACCACTTGCTCAATTTCCGCACCGCTAAAATTCTCAGAAGACTTTGCCAAAATTGCCAAATCAAAGTCGCGGAATCTAGTGGGGCGCAAACGCTGCAAATGCACTTTAAAAATATCTTGCCTTTCCGATTCCGAGGGCAAATTCAAAAAGAAAATCTCATCAAACCGGCCCTTTCTCAGCAACTCTGCGGGCAAAATCCGCACGTTATTGGCTGTAGCGACGATAAACACCGGGCTAGTTTTTTCCTGCATCCAAGTGATCAAACTGCCGAATACCCGGCGCGAAGTTCCCGAATCTCCGTCGCCGCCGCTGATGATGTTGCCGAAGGCTTTATCTATTTCATCGATCCACAAGACGCAAGGTGCGATCGCCTCTGCCAATTGTATCATTTGTCGAACGCGACTTTCGCTTTCCCCAACAATGCCACCGAACAATCTGCCAGTATCCAAGCGCAGCAGCGGCAAACGCCATTCACAAGCAATAGTTTTCGCCGATAAAGATTTGCCCGTTCCTTGAATTCCTACTAACAAAACGCCCTTAGGATTGGGTATACCGTAGCGGCGCGCTTCATCAGTAAAAGCATCTTGCCGCATCTTTACCCACTGCTTCAAATTTTCCAATCCGCCGACACTTTTCAAGGATTCTCGGGAGTTGCAAAACTCCAAAATTCCGGTTTGGCGAATTGCTTGCTGTTTCTCTTCCAAAACTCCGTCAATATCTGACTCGTTGATTTGCTGTTTGGCTGCCAAAGCTTTAGCTAAAACCCGCCCGATGCGAGCGCGGCTCAAACCTTGACAAGCTTTAACTAATTGTTCTTTTACTAAGCCACTAACTTGCAACTGTTCCGGCTTTTCCACCACGTGGGAAATTAAATGATTGATTTCTTGGATGTTGGGTAAGGGGAAATCAATTACTGTTACTTCTTCTTTCAATTCCTCCGGCAATTCTAGCGCGTGAGAAGTGAGGACGATGGTTTTTTTGCTGCGCTTCAATTCCCTGGTTAAATTACGCAATTCCCGGATTACAGGAGCACTTGTACTGCTGTAGGGATATTTCAAAATAGGGTGCAAATCTCGGAGTACAAATAGAGTATATTCTTCGACAGCGGTCTTGCCGATGCGATCGAGGGCCGCCATTACCGAACCTTTCCCGGAACCGTTATCCTCCCAGCCCCGCACAATATCCCAGAACAATACTCGGCGCGCGGGTGTTACTTGCAGCGCTACTTGGGCAATTACTGCCTCGACAGGTTCCTCTTCGGCGCCGACAATGTACAGCAGCGAGTAGCGGGCGCGAATCATCAAATCTAGTCGCTTTACCAGTGCCTCGAAGGGGTTATTTTTACTGCCTTTGACCGCATCAAATTCTTTGGATTGAGGGTTGTTTTTTGTCATTTTATTTGATATGTTAGATGTCAACTTAACTCGATTAAATATATTGTTTGTAGTAAGGACTTTAGTCCTTATTAAGGATTTCACCAAAGTCAAGATTTGTAGTAATGATTTTAGTGACTTTTCTAATTTGAACGGACTAAAGTCCGTACTACGAACGAGTTTTTAAATTATATTAAACTCAATGTTTGCAGCCTGGACTTTAGTCTTTTTCAATAATTTAAACAAACTAAAGTCCGTACTACGAACGAATCTTGAAATTATAACAGAATACGGAAAATTTGGCTACTTAGCAGCTTTTCTGGCTTGTTTTACCATATCGATCAGAGTGTGGTGAGCATCTTCGGCATCTGCTAAAGTGCGATCGAACTTTACTCTCACAGGTACTGTTTCGCCGTTGACTTGAGCGGTTAAATCCATGCCGTTAGCATCGATAGCGAGCATTTGAGCTGATGTCGCCTCGGGTTGGCCGCCGTAGGCTTGAGCGTACAAAACTATGGCGCTAGCGTGATCGTCGTTCATGTGAGTGCAGATGCGATCGCTAATTTCAGTGGAAAACTGTTCTGACATGGGGATTCCTCATATGCAATATTGCGATCGATTGTACTGCGATTTGCGCGATCGCAGAGATTCCCGGCGCATAGAATTCGCATTTACACCAACAAAGTTCGGATGCTATACAAACTCAAAAAAAAGTAAATTCAGTATAGAATGTACGCTTCGTACTAGAAAAATAAAGCCTAGTCTGAGAATTATCAGGTATAATGTCATGTACGCAATACGATACAAATTAAATGTGATTTTAATTTAAAAAAATAATCTTATGAAAAATTCTATTGCATATATCGAACTACTCAAAACATTTCCGCCGCGATCCATAACTGCGGAGTCAGAATTAATCGCAACTCAATAAACCATTGACTCTCTGTTAGACAAAGGCGAACTGACTCCTGACGAACGCGATTACCTCAACCTATTGGGATTGCTTGTTTATGAGTACGAGCAAACTTTAGAACCCATACCTGACATTTACGGAGTAGAACTGTTAAAGGCTTTAATAGAAGAATTTGAACTCAGACAAAAAGACTTAGTTGCTATTTTTAAAACCGAGTCTATTGTCTCTGATATCCTCCGGGAAAAGCGCCAACTTACAACGGAACACATCCAAAAACTTGCTGAATTTTTCTATGTTTCGCCTGCTGCTTTCTTTCCCCTAAATGCAGCATCCAAGAATTCGCGGCAATAGGTATGTAGTTGCGCTTGGGCGCCGCATCCAACATCCAAGAATTCGCGGCAATAGGTATGTAGTTGCGCTTGGGCGCCGGCCGGCGAAGACAGCGCAACTACGTACCTTTATGAATTGTCAAACGGCAATTCATCAAACAGCGAATCAATATCACTATCCGAATTCGCAACCGGCGACGAATTAGGGCGAGATTCCGGGGACTTACCAGCATTTACCTTGGCTATCGGTAACTTAGCTGCTGGTTCCGATTTCTCCAACTTAACTACAGGTAATTCCCCGCCATTTCCCCCATTTTTGCCCGTTTGATTCCACATCATCATTCCCAGCAAACCGTCAACCAAACCCCCGCCGCTACCGTTTCCGCTAACCGCAACATCTGGGACAACTCGCACATGACTATCGCCGATAATTTGCATTAACTGCAAAGCCGTATAACCGGAACCGCCCAAAGCTACAACACCCGCGCGATAAGCTTCAGCTTGAGCATTTCCTTTCACCCGAATCGACTCAGCTTCGCCTTGAGCTTGTTTCACCTGAGAATTCGCTTTTAACTCGGAAATCATGACGCCTTGTTCCGATTTCACCATCTCTTGCTGAATCTCGGCTAAAGCAGTTTCCCGCACCAATTGTTGGCGCTGAGTTTGTGCTATTTGCTGCACCTCATACGTCTTGCATTGTTCCTCAGCAATTTTGCGATCGGTTTGAGTTTGCATCAACTCTGCGGGCGGCAGAATATCCCCGATCAAAGTATCAATTGCTTGCACGTCGTAGGTTCGCAAAGCTGCTTTGATATATTCCGCTGCTTCTGCTTGGCGATCGCTCCGGGCGGAGAGAAAATCTAACACAGAATAAGATTGAGCCGAATTGCGGAAATAATTGCCGATTGTCGGCTGCAAAACGTGGTCAACTAAGTTCTGCATCGAACCGACGCGAGAGATGACTTTCGGAGCATCTAAAGCGCCGACGTGAATGATTTGAGCTACTTCTAAATCGAAGGCAAAACCATCTCTAGAACGTACTGTTAAAGATGAAAGTTGAGAATCGTAACTGTGTCTTTCTATTTTGCTCGACCAATTCAAAACAATATTGGTAGTCGGCACTAATTCTACTTTCAAAATGCGAGTGTTCAGCGGATGTTTGCCCGGATAAAGCGGAGTTACCCACACCCCTTTATTCCCGACATTTACCAAATTCCCGTGAGTGAAAGCAGCGCCGCTGACATCTTCTGAGGTTTGACCCACATAGGAAATCACCGCGCCCACATAGCCGATCGGGATTTCGGTCATCGGCACTTGGTCAACCCCGACAAACCAAGGATTTAAGTTCCACGAACCGGAAAGCAAAACCTGTTCCTGCAAACCGCGCCGCCCGCCAGCAGTGATAAATTTTTGCGAGTTTTGGAAGTTGTCATGATTCGGAACGATCGGGCCGGCAATTTCGCCATCTTGAATCGGAACGCCGTCATAAGTGGTGACAATTCCTACTTTATCCGGGGCAATCGTGTACAGTTTTAACTGTTCGGCTGTCATCCCGTGTTTGGGAGAATTTGCTGCTGTAATTACGGTAAATAATGCCGTGTTAATTCGATAGCTGCCACCTGTCAAAATGCCGAGTTGCCTGCCCTTTTCGCCGCCGCCTTTGAGGAATTTGCGAGCATCTTGAAAATTGTCGCATTCTGTGATTTTGCCGAGAATGCGCTGCGGTGGATTTGACTCGCCGCCTGCTGCGATAACTAAACCAATTTCGCCTTGGGGAACTATCGTCAGAGATTCTTTGCGAACGTTGTACTGCAAAGGCCAATAACCCCAATGCCAACCGGGGGGTAATGTATCGGCTTGATATCCAGCTTCTCCGTTTAAGGCAATTAAATCGCCTGGGGGTAAAGATTTGCCACCGAAGCTAAACTTTTTGCTGACAATGCCGACTTCGCGATCGCCAATTACGACTAATCCGCCAAAAAATAGCGGTAGCACTAGAATAACTATCATACCGCCGATCGCGATCGGGATAAATCCACCTCCATCAAGCTGCATTGTCTGTACTGGAACAGTGGTACGCAACTGCCCTAGCTGCAACCTAGAATCAGGTTTTGCTGCTAGCTGAGTCGAGGTTTGTGTTAGGGGGATATCGCCAGCAGCCGTTACTGGTGAGGGTTTCAAAGTCATAATTGCACTGAGGGCTAAAGACGCAGAAACAGCGGCTGCTAAATGTTTTAAAACCCGAATGTTGAGTTGAGATTTAGGCAAAAGTGAATAAAGCATTTTTTTCATACAAGCTGTAGAGTCTTATTACATCCAGCTTAGCCTTGATTCCAAAGTAGGTACATAAAACTTATTGAAATTCTGCGGTTATTTTTGTGCGAAAACAGGTTTTCCAGTCAATACAGCCTGTTCAATAATACAGCCGATCGCTTGACTCTCGGGCGATCGCACTTTTTTAATACGACATTTCCAAAAGTAGTTTGATAAGATAGAATGTTACCGCAATTCTATTGTTTGCCATGACGCTGAAAGAATTAGAGCCTCAATTGCTGGCACTCTCTGACGACGAAAAAGCTCAAGTGGTTCAACTCCTATCCCAAGGGAAAATCACTCCTTGGCGCGGTATTGAAAAAACCCCTGGTGTTTGTGGCGGCAGTGCCTGCATTGCTGGAACTCGCATCACTGTTTGGGGACTTGTAGAAGCTCGTCGGATTGGCTATAGCGAAGCCGATTTACTGACAAGCTATCCATCGCTATCTGCTACTGATATTGCCAACGCTTGGGTTTATGCTGAAGCTTTTTCCGATGAAATCGAAACAGAAATTCGGGAAAATGATGAAGTGATGTACGAGGATTTGTAGCAGATGGCCCGTCTCTATGCGGATGAGCAATACCCCTATCCTGTTGTAGAATTACTGCGAACTTTAGGACACGATGTTTTGACTGTTCAAGAAGCATCCAAAGCGAATCAGAAAATTCCTGACGAAAATGTTTTAGCTTTTGCCAGTAGTGAAAAACGTGCTGTTATTACTGAAAACCGTAAAGATTTCTTTCGGTTGCACCGCATATAGCCCCTTCATGCTGGCATTATCGCCTGTACGAACGATCGCAATTGGTTCGCGCTGGCTAACCGAATCCACACGGCTATTACAGCAGAAGAATCTTTGGAAGGTAAACTAATTCGTGTTGTGCGGCCGGCTGTGTGACGGTAGATTACAGATTGACGAGCGATCGCTCTTTCATTTTAGGCGATCGGTCATCAGAAACAACAAAGGGCGATCGCACCTGGTTGAAAAAAAAGAAAGGGCGATCGCACCTGGTTGAAAAAATAGTAAGGGCGATCGCTCGTTTTTTTTGACAAAGAGCATTGTCGCAGCCATTGACTCCCAACATAGCTATTCGTCCCATCATCGCATTCTCATGGGAAAAATGGATCGGATTGTGAGTAAAAAAAGATGTTGGATTTCATTGCATCAACCTAAGCCACACTTGTTAGCTACCTATCTCACAGATAAAACGAAAGGATAGCCATACGTGACAAAGGGCGGCTGCTTCATCCAATTTTGATAATCCATTAAACCAAGTGTTACTGCTCTCTCGTACTCTCCCCGCTTTAGTGGTGCTTTACCCCTTAAAGAAAATCGCATTGTACCGTCACCTTGAAGCGCTTTACCAGTTACAGATATGTTGTCAAGATGAGCTTTATTATGCTGTTCAGCATCTTTTGCATCCGGTAGGATATTAGCGTAAAACTTTGTAAGAGTTCGAGATTTGTAGTTGACAACAAAGTCAAGTTTATACTCTTGTCCTGGTGCTACTCCAACTACATTAATAAAATTTCCTTGCTGTATGGGTTTAAGAAGGATTGGGGGTTCCACAACCTGTAGAGCATATTCAGATGTTGGTTTAGTTGAACTCGCTGGTTTAGGAGAAGAAGTAATTGTCGGAGATGATGACGGAATAACAAGAAGACTATCTGCGCTTCCATAGACTGTAGTGTTGTTATTGTTGTTGTGGATACCTCCTTGAACATTAGTATTATTGCTGTTCCCATTCACTGTTGTAGTATTGCCACTATTGAACTGGTTTCTTGCCAGAAATCCACCAACGACCAATAAAGCAACTAACCCAACCTTACCCCATCCGCTAAAGCCACCTGAGCTACTTTTTTTACTCATAGTTCTAATCCCGAAACATTTTGAAACTACTTAATCGGGTCCGATCCTGATTTATTATTCCTCAAACGGCTCTTATTGGATACTCTTGTAAGCCTGTTTAAAGCAAGCGCACTTATCCTCAGACATCCGTAGATTTAGTAAATAATCGAATACCCCTTGATACTTCTCCAATGATGGTTAATAAATTCCAGATTTGCCTAGTTTCAAAATGTCCTATTTTGCTGATAACTTTCTGCTGCTTTTAGTTTCTTTAAATCTAGTTATGTACTAAAATATCTAAAGATATACTACAATGTCTCAATACTCCGGACAGAATTTGAGCAAGTTTTGAGGCTCAAACCTATATCCCGCCGTGGGTGGGTTCTTTTTATTCAAAGTTAGGGATAAAGCTAACTTTGAATAAAAGGGTCAAGCCTTGAACTGCAAGCTCTGAAAGCCTTATAGAATCGTTCAAAAAACTGTCCGGAGTATTGATGTCTAAAACTGTGCTATGCTACACAAAAAAATCCCATCCTTTTCATCAAATGAATCTCAAAGAAATGTTAAACTCTGCCGATCGCATAGTCTTCGAGAAAACGGGTCAACACCTTGATGATTTACAAGAGGCGGTACTGAAAGGAACTCTACGACACGAGACATACAAACACGTAGCCAAAGACTTTGACTGTTCTGAAAGTCGTGTTAGGAATGTGGCTTCAGAATTATGGCAATTGCTTTCAGAAGAGTTGGGAGAAGATGTTAGTAAATCAAATTTGCGATCGGCAATGGAGAGATTCCAACTCTCCCTATTTTCAAAAAATTTTGCACTACAACAAGACTGCATACAAATAAGTTGTTGCGTTAATTCTTATGGAGAAGCTAGACAGCCGCCAGATATATCAAACTCACATAATGACGAAACAGCTAACTCAAAACAACCTCAAACCTCACATCAAGATTTAAGCGAGATGCCGGAGTTGGGCAATTTCTTCGATCGCACTTCCTCACTCCACACCCTCACCACCTGGATTCTACAACAACGCAGCCGCCTCATCACCCTCATTGGCATCAGCGGAATCGGCAAAACATCCCTAGCAGTCCAACTCGTACAGCAAATAAAAGACGAATTTGAGTGCGTCATTTGGTGCAACATCGACGCATCCCACACCCCAGATGAATTTGAACATCAACTAATCGAGTTTTTCTCCCACTCAGAAAAGCTAGATTCTCCTGCAAGTAACCCGAAACGCTTACCTCTAATTAAATATTTACAAAACCATCGCTGTTTAATAGTCTTAGATGACGTTCAAAACCTTTTCTGTAGCGGCGAATTGGCAGGGAAATACAAACCAGAATCCGAATCATATCGCTCTTTATTCAAACAGATAGAAAAATTATCTCATCAAAGTTGCTTTCTGCTAATCGGTTGGGAACAGCCGAGAGAAGTGACTCAAGTTAAAAACCACAATACTCCCATTCGTACCTTACAGCTAAAAGGTTTAGACATCGCAGCCGCAGGGGAAATACTGAGAGATTATGGGTTAGCAGAAATCGACAACAGTGAATCACTCATTCACCGCTACCAAGGCAACCCCCTATGGTTAAAAAGCGTGGCGACTCTGATTCAAGAATTGGGAGGAGGCGTGACAGAGTTATTACCAAATGATACCATATTGTTGCCAGAAGATTTGAAAGATGTTTTACAGCAGCAGTTCGATCGCCTATCCGAACTAGAAAAACAAGTAATCTCCTTGGTGGCGAAAGAAAATCAGCCGATCGATCGCGCAAAATTGCTCGAAAATAATACAATCCCGCTGTCAGATTTGGTAAATGCCCTGCAATCTCTATCGCGGCGCTGCTTGATAGAACAACAAGAAAGTAGCTACACGATTCCGCCTGTGTTGAGGCAATATGCGATCGCTTCTATGTAATTGATACAACCATTGCTTGCATTCTATGCTACACTAGGAGTCAGCAGTGATAAGGACATATAAATCAAGTGGAAATCACGGGCTTTATCTGGCTAGAGGATATCGTTGAAAAACTAGCTCGAAAACATTCTGTTAGCCCACAAGAAGTTAGAGAAGTCTTTGAGAACTTTGCAGTTTTCCGCTTTGTCGAAAAAGGGCATCGTCAGGGTGAAAATGTTTACGCTGCTTTGGGACAAACTGATGCCGGACGCTACTTGATTGTTTTCTTTGTTTATAAAGAAGATAGGCAAGCATTAATTTTATCTGCACGGGACATGACAAATGCTGAACGAAGAAAATACCGAAAAACGTAAAAGTGCTATCTCAGAAGCTGAGTCTTATCAGCAAATAGGTGAGTTTTGGGACGCTCGCGATCTGGCAGATTATTGGGAGGAAACTGATGCTGCTGAGTTTTCAGTAAATCTTCAATCGGAGATAACATATTATCGTGTTGAAGTAACTTTATCAGAGCAAATTCGTTCCATCGCTAAACGTCAAGGTGTTTCTCCAGAAACGCTTTTAAATTTGTGGGTGCAGGAGAAACTTAGCAAAGAAATAGCGTGAAGGGACTTCAGTATTAAAATAATCAGTTTGTGCTGAGGACTTCAGTCATACTTTAGTCTTATCGACAAAAAAACCGGGTTTTTACCAAATCTGCCGACTGCGACGACATATCAAGGCAAAAAACCCGATTTCTGTAGGGGCGGTGCCCCCGTGCCCGCCTTCACGCGCAATTCCTATTTAAACAAACTGGCCCGTTGGGGTCGATCGCAAACGACGAATTCCAACCACCGACGGCATCGGCGATCGGCGCCTGTCATTCTCAATATTGCTCGGCCACAAACTGCCGCGAGCAACAGTCCGAGTTTGATTGAAAACCGCACCGCTCAAATCCAACATTTCAATTTGGCGGCTGAGTACAGTACCATCATCGATCGGACAATCTTCCCCAGGATGCTGCACCGCAACTACTAGAGTATCTCCGATAAAAGTCGGCCCAGTGATTTCGCATCGATTCGGCCCGTAAGCAAACGGAATTACAGTTCCTGCATTCGGCCCGGAAGTCGGAATGTAAAACAGCCAATTGTTGCCGAAAACACCAGTAAACTCTGATATATTGCCAGTCTTCTTGTGGTCGATCGTCGCTTGTTTTGCCGCAGCACCGACATCAAAACCGTTGTGCGTGCTAGTAGACATATCAGTGACACCCCAAATATTGCCTTGAGTGTCAAAATCCAAATTGTCTACACTAGCAAATCCCGCCCCAGAGACTGAACCTGCTTCTCCACCTTGAGCAAAACGCTGCCAGCGGAAAGTCAAACCCGCACCGTCCGAACTATCTTCAATAATTTTGTAAATTCCTCCAGACTGCTGGGTGCTATTGAGCGCGGCAGTGTATTTAGCAACAGTAAAAATGCGAGAATCTGGATAACCGTCGCTACCCGGTGCGGCGTCAGTATAAGCAATGAAAACTTCCTTAGTAGTAGGATTAATTTCCAAATCTTCCGGTCGCGCCGTCGGAGTGCCACCAATTAAATTAGCAGCTAAAAAGGCATCAACTAAAATCGCACCTTGGCTGGTATAGAAATTAGCCAGACTTTTATTTCTGTAGCCAGCAAGTGTTGTTGCTTCATTAGTTATATCCGCTACAAATGAACCACCATCTTCAGTTTGACCTGCAATTCCGGCGCGTTTGGGTAAGCGAGTATTAGCATCTCTTTGAGCTTTGCCAAAACTTGCTAATTCCGCTTCGCCAAGTTTACTAGGACGTATCGGATTCGTCGGGCTATTTAATGCTAGTGGCAACCATCTTCCCGCACCGTTACGGTTGTATTGGGCGACGTATAAAGTGCCATCTTCAAACAAGCGGCTGTTGCTTTTATCTGCGGGATTGGTGACAGTACCGTTGCTAACAAATTTCCAGGTGTGTCCGCCGCGCCGATCGTCTCCCATGTACACTACTAACTTGCGGCCTGCTTCGGCGCGAATCGCAACGTTTTCGTGGCGGAAACGGCCTAAAGCGGTGTGTTTGCGGGGGCGGAAATTCGGATCTTGGGGATCGACTTCTACCATCCAGCCGTATTTTTCGCCGACTAAGCCGAATTCTTCGCCCGTCGTGCCCTTGGCGTAGCTGGTTTGGCCGCCATTGGGTTTGACGTTTTCCTGAACTCCGACGAAGAATAGTTCGCTACCTTGGAAGTTTTCTTCGGCGGAGAGGATGGTGCCCCAAGGGGTTGTGCCGCCGGAACAGTTGTAGGCTGTACCGATAATCCGGTTTCCCAGCCCGTCGCTGTTGACTTGGGCGAAGACTTGGGTGGCTGCGGGGCCCGTACCTGTGAGATATTTGTCGTCGCCTCGTCTGGTTCCCCAGGAGGTGACATCTTTGTATTTGTCCGCACGCTGACTGTTGATTCCGAGGCCGGAAAGTCCGTGAATGCGTCGGTTGAGTGGATCGCGCGCGATCGCCAAAAATCTGCCGTTAGACTGTTTGGTAATGCGGACGATCGATCCACCGAGATTGTACAGGAATTCGCCGAGGGTAGCCCGATTTTTTACGGATAAGTCTAAACCGAGGACAGCGCGATCGGTTGCTGGAAATGATGCCAAATCCGCCGGGGCTTCGGGCGCGATTTTCGACATCGGAAAGGATACGTACTCGTGGTTAACCCAGAGATAGCCGTCGTCATTGCTGCCGCGAATGCCTACAAAGCCCGTATAGTCGTTGTTGTAGCCGAAATAGTCGGATGGATCGGGGAAAACTCGATCGCCCCAGCGCAGAATCACATACCGTTCGTATTCCGGCGGTACAACCACATCGTCAACTACGTTGTAGCTGGTTAATCTAGTATTTTGCGAGGCCGCCATTACCGTACCCTGTCCGTTCAATGCAGTAGGCATGAAACTCGACAATTCTTTATAAACTGGGAGTGGATGAGGTAGTCTTAACGGAGTGAAAGATAGCGGACTTAAAGCAGCTTCGGCCGAGGTGGAATTGATGCCGAATAGTTTTTCAGTGAGTTGAGGCGCAAGCACAGTCGTAGCTGCACTGCTACCGAAGAAAATTAACAGTTGTCGGCGAGTTATTTTAGACATAAATTCCTGTTCAACCCAACATCCCTAATCATGATTTACCTAAAAAGTTATCACTGTTAAATTAAGGGAAGTTAACCTTAAGGTTAATTAAAGTAGGGGAATCTTTTGGTTAAGCATATGTTAAATATTTGTTCGTAGTGCGGACTTAAGTCCGCCAGATGGAGCGGACTTAAGTCCGCACTACGAACCGTTTTTATTATGGTAATTAACCGGACAGGACATCAATCATCTCGAAAAGCCGGATCGTTTTGTCGGGATGCGGGCCGGCTGGGCGCTGGCACGTTAATAGTTTGCGATCGCCCGGAATTTCCCGACGAAATATAGCTATCTTTGAATCCCAACAAATATTGAGCATCGGCAAAATACCTAGTCCACTGTTCGATTCTCGAATCTTTCTGCCACTGGCTGCGGGATACTCTCGATCGCAAAACCGGAACTAACTGTCGCCCGCGATCGGCTGTAACTATCACCGTAATTCCTGTCAATCCCGGATTATTTTGGAATTCCTGGGCGATCGACTCTTTGACTAAATCTTCCGCCTGCTGCACTAAACCCGCAAAAGATTGACTATCGTCCGAATTTAGGGTAAGATACCTTTCCTTAGTTTCTGCTAAACCGATCGATACACTTGTTGTTAAATTGATAGTTACTAGAATGACGGCAGACAAGAGGCGACGGTGCAAATTCATTAATCTTTCAACTAAATACTGACATTTGTCAATGATAATCAATAATAATTAACACTGAATTAAGCTGAGATTAAAATAATAAGGTCTACCCCGCGTTACTCAGAAAGTAACTAACAATAACCAATAACCAATAACCAATAACCAACAACCAATAACTAATAACCAATTCCCAATGAAATCAACAAAATGTGCGATCGCCCTTGGTAGCAACCTAGGCGACTCCCTAGCCACGCTCAAAAGTGCGATCGCAACTCTCAACAACACCCCAGGAATCGCCGTAAAATCCCATTCTAGCTGGTATCAAACCGCCCCCGTCGGGCCACCGCAACCCGATTACATTAACGCCTGTGCCATCCTAGAAGTTACGCTACAACCACAACAATTGCTAGCAACTTTATTAGAAGTTGAAATAAAATTTAATCGGATTCGCCGCGAAAAATGGGGGCCGAGAACCCTCGACCTGGATTTGCTGCTTTATGATGATTTAATCCTAGAAACTCCGACACTGACTTTACCTCATCCCCGGATGACCCAAAGAGCTTTTGTATTAGTACCTTTGGTAGAAATTGCGCCGGATTGGGTGCATCCTGTGACCAAAAGTGCGATCGACCAAATCCTCAAAACAGCAGACTGTTCCGGAGTCCAAAAAATGAAAGTGTAGAAAATGAGCAAAATTCAGGGCGGCGATCGCCTATGATGTCAAATCCGTTGGCATCGGAATTATGTAGTGCGAGCCTCCCGCTCGCGATTTGGGTAGCGAGCCGGACGCTCGCACTGACAGCATCCAAATTATTATTCCGATGCCACCGGAAACGATATCATGTCTTAAATCGGTGCAATCAAACATTATTCGCTTCTCACTTATGTCGATCGGTCAAGAACTACCCCAACTGCTCAAACAGCGCCTATTTTACCAAGGGCGCAAATTCAACTTTGATGTAGCCAGCCTCCGCCTTCCCAACGGTTCCGAAGGCGATTGGGAATGTATTCGCCACCCAGGCGGAGCACTAGCAGTTCCCGTTACCCCCGAAGGTAAACTCGTCTTGGTGCGACAATACCGTTTCGCCGCCAAAGGGCGGATTTTAGAATTTCCCGCAGGTACAGTCGAAATCAATGAAAACCCCGCCGAAACTATCAAACGGGAAATCGAAGAAGAAACCGGATATCGCGCCGGAAAATGGCGGGAATTAGGCAAATTCATGCTAGCACCCGGTTATTCTGACGAAATCATTTATGCTTTTTTAGCACAAGATTTGGTCAAACTAGAACAGCCGCCAGAACAAGACGATGATGAAGACATGGAGACAGTTTTGTTCACTCCAGAAGAATTAGAAAAAGCCATCTTAGCCGGGGAACCAATTGATGCGAAATCTATTTCTAGCTTTTTCTTAGCCCGTCCTTTTTTGACTTAAAGCAAAGTTGTTCAGTTGACAGTTGACAGTTGACAGTTGACAGTTGACAGCACTTGACAAAGGAAGGAAGAGGATTGGACTAATAAATAGTCTGATTTGAATTTCTCCCGATCGGGGTTCCGGCTTTCAACCAATTCTTTCTGGCAACCAGCCCCCGGATTCATTGATTCGCATCTTTAACCGGGGGAACGAGCGGGATGGAGACTATAAAAAGCTCTGCATTCTAACAATCCCCGGCTCGATCCGTGGGAGTCAATCTAAAATCTAAAATCTAAAATCTAAAATCTAAAATCTAAAATCTAATGTCTGATTTAATTTTATTTTGGCACCGTCGCGACTTGCGTATTTCTGACAACATTGGACTAGCAGCAGCGCGCCAGCAAAGTCCGAAAGTAGTCGGGATTTTTTGTCTCGATCGCAATATACTCGATCGCGATGACATAGCGCCCGCCAGAGTTACCTACATGATAGGTTGCTTGGAAAAACTCTCCTCACGTTACAGCGAATCAGGCAGCCAATTACTAATAATTCAAGATGACCCGCGTATGGGAATACCGAAATTAGCCGCGGCACTCAATGCTAAAGCAGTATTTTGGAACAGAGATGTAGAACCCTATGCAAATGAGCGCGATATATCAGTATCAAACGCCCTCCAACAAGCAGGAATACAAGTTAAAAACTTCTGGGATCAAGTTCTGCACGCCCCCGACGAAATCCGGACTGGTACAGGGAATTGCTACACAGTTTATACACCATTTTGGAAAAAATGGAACAGCCAACCAAAAGCCCAACCTGTAGAGACACTACCGATAAATTATCCGGAATTAATGACCGGATTAACCGCAGAAGAACAAGAAATAGCCAACCAAACAGGTGTAACAAAAACCCTGCCAACGGCCTTGAGTTTGGGATTTATTTGGGAAAATCCATTAGTAATAGAACCCGGAGAAGAGACCGCACACAAAAAATTAGAAGAATTTTGCGAAAACGCAATTTACGAATATCAAGAACAGCGCAATTTCCCCGCAGTTAGCGGCACATCCCAACTCAGCGCCGCCCTCAAATTTGGTGCAATAGGCATCCGCACTGTTTGGCAAGCTATCCAGACAGTAATGGACAGTTGTCACAGCGAAGAATCCTGCACAAGTATCCGCACTTGGCAACAGGAAATAGCGTGGCGGGAATTTTACCAACACGCCATGTACAACTTCCCTGAATTAGCAGATGGGCCCTACCGTAAAGCATTCAAAGACTTTCCCTGGGATAACAATGAAAAGCTGTTTCAAGCTTGGTGCAGGGGCAAAACTGGCTATCCAATTATTGATGCGGCAATGCGGCAGTTAAATCAAACAGGTTGGATGCACAATCGATGTCGGATGATAGTTGCTAGTTTCCTCACGAAAGATTTAATTATTAACTGGCAGTGGGGCGAAAAATACTTCATGCAAAAATTGATTGATGGCGACCTTTCTGCTAACAATGGCGGCTGGCAGTGGAGTGCATCGAGTGGCATGGATCCGAAACCTTTGCGAATATTCAATCCCGCCAGTCAAGCTCAAAAATTTGACCCGGAAGGGGAATATATTCGCCACTGGGTTCCAGAATTGCGCCGAGTGGATACTAAGCTTTTGCTAACTGGAAATATTTCGCCTATAGAACGTCGGCTGCTTCATTATCCCGATCCAATTGTAGATCACAATCAGCAGCAGCGCAAGTTTAAGGAACTTTTCAAGCAGCAAAAAATCGTTGAGTAAGTAAATGATTTTTGGTTTGTAGTGAGGACTTCAGTCCTTCTTATAGGTGTTCGTTATTAGGTACGTATTTGCGCTTGGGCGCTCTTTATATATCAATAAGGTTTACTTAAGATTGTCCTTCGAGAGGAACGAAGCAAACTGTATCTATTTTTCATAGAAGTTTCACGAGTAGCAGTATATGAGCGAACCGTATTGCTTTATATATAAGAAAGAGCGCTCAAGCGCAACTACGTACCATTGACTACCAGTTTTCAGTTAACTGTATTGCTTGATATATAAGAAAGAGCGCTCAAGCGCAACTACGTACCATTGACTAGCCATCTTAAGTTAACCGTACTGGAGCATCCCGGTTTTGCAAAAGCCTCAAATAGCCAAGAGGTCGTGTCGTCCAGCACAACGAAGTTTTAGCATCTTGTTATGACATTTTTTTGCAACCATTGAGTTCCGGAGATTTTCAACTTTCTATCTATTTGTTTGACAGTCGATTCCACCGCGCCCGAGCCAATGGAACAAATCTTGTCTGATGATAATTGGTCATAGTTAACAATTCTAGAACGATGCTTTTCTAGATACTTACAAAAGTTTTTAGCGGTTTTTTTGCGACAATTTTTAAATAAATTTAGGGTGGATTCGACCTGACCTTGCCACAAAAATTCCTTGGCTTTGGCTAGAGATTTCAACGATCCTCCCACTTTATATAAATTTTATATTAAATGATACCAATCTAATATTTCTCGTCGGTTTTTACCAGGATTTAACTGGCTTATAATATTCCATATTCCATCATGCCCATCACCCAAACAAGTTAATATATCGGCTAATGGCTGATGGTTTATATAGTTAATTAACTCTTCATTCTCTTGATAAAAAGCCCCATAATAACTTTCATGTAACCGCACGGCTTTATAATCTTGCCAATGAGACCCTTCGCCCAACTTCCCTCTGAGACGGACTTTCCCTCCATCTATGCTTGTTTCTTTCACATAGATTTTGGCACGAGGTTCTGACGATTCTTGTTTTTCTACCAATCGGTGTAAACAAGTATGTCCTATCTTTACTCCTGTTTGAGCTTCCATTTCACAGGGCAGCTTTTTCGTAGGAAAGATTAGCTATTTGACGGAGACAGCTTTTTTCAAATAATGGAGATAATCGAGTAGATTTCTTGAACTCTAATTTTTCGGCCTGTTTTTCAGTAATTCTTAGTTCACCAATACAGCTTTTTACTGTGCGGGTTCGTCCTTGTTCTGTTCCTGTTGCTTCTTCGATCAAAAAAAACCAATTTCTGGGCCCAATACAGTTGACTTAAGAAAAATCTGACTTGCCCAAAATGGCTATATTGCCAGAAAATCGTCAGATGAAATTCATCAAAAGCATTAAGTAAACCGTATTGAAATACAATCCACTCCATCAAGAGAAGAGTTTTGAACCGTATTGGGGCGCTTTTGGCGCAGAGGGAAGAGTATTGCGAGGGTTTTGGATGTCGTAAAAAAACCTTTTATCCCTCCCCTCTCTGTGTTCTCTGTGTTCTCTGCGGTAAAATCTTCTTAATATCTACTTCACCTCTTTATAATCCAAAAATCGTCAGATGAAATTCATCAAAAGCGTTAAGTAAACCGTATTGAACCATAAACTTCATATTTTTGCACCTCTAATTCCCTGAACAGTAAAGTTTTAGACAAAAAGCCTTCAGAGAGGACAAAAATCCTCTCTACAAACTGAACAAACTTACTCAAACATCCTCAGACAATTCATCAAATAGCGCATCAATATCAGACTTCACAACAGGCTCATACTGAGGAAATGGTGAATCATTAGGAGACTCCTGCGACTTCACCGAATTCATAGACTCCACCGACTCCACCGATCGCACTTTTGCTACTGGTGATTCTGGCACATCTTCCACAACAACAGACTTAGATTTCTTGACATTAATTACAGGTGAATGTGCTGGATTTTCACCATTTTTACTGGTTTCATTCCGCAGCAACATTGCCATCAAACCGTCCAACAAACCCCCACTACCACCGTTACCATTGACTGTGACATCGGGAACAACGCGAACGCTACCATCCGAGACAGCTTGCATCAATTGCAGTAGCGTATAACTCTGCGTACCAAGAGCGTTGACACCAACTTGATAAGCATCGGCTTTTGCTTGTCCCATCAACCGAATCCCTTCTGCTTCACCACTTGCGTGTTCGATCGCAGCAGTTGCACTCAATTGAGCAATTTTCACCCCTTGTTCCGCCGCCACCACCTGATTTTGAATATTGGCGATCGCAGTTGCGCGCACCAATTCTTGACGCTGAGACTCTGAAATCCGCTGTACTTCGTAGGTTTTTTCCTGTTCCTGGGCAATTTTGCGATCGGTCAATGTTTGCATCAACTCCGCTGGCGGCGAAATCAAACCGATCAGCGTGTCCACAGCCTGCACGTCATAGGCACGTAAGGCTTGACGGACGTGTTCGGCGGCCTCTGCTTGGCGTTCGCTGCGTGCGATCAAAAAGTCGAGAATTGTATATTCTTGAGCCGAATTCCGAAAGTAATTGCCGACAATTGGACGCAACACTTGGTCGATGAGATTTTGCATGGAACCTTGCCGCGAAATGACTCTCGGTGCATCCAAAGTACCGATATGAATGATTTGAAAAATTTCCAACTCAAAGGTAAATCCGTCAAAAGAAAGTAATTTCAAAGCGCTTAGTTTCGAGTCATAGCCGTGTTCTCCACTGAACCGCGATGTGAAGTTTAAAACAACATCGGTGGTGGGAACAAGTTCGACTTTCATCACCTTTGTATTGATCGGATGTTTGCCGGGATACAGCGGTTCAATCCACACACCTTTATCACCTTTTTTGACGAGATTTCCGTGGGTAAAAGCTACACCACTGACATCTTTGTGCGATTCCCCTACATAGGAAATGACTACGCCGACATAGCCGATCGGCACTTCGGTCATTTTCACCTCTTCAACCTGCACAAACCAAGGGTTCAGGTTCCAAGAACCGGATAAAATTACCTGTTCTTGCAAGCCCCTGCGTCCGCCACCTTTGATGAAAGATTGCGCTTTTTGGAAGTTGTCGTGACCGGGAATAATCGGCCCAGCGATTTCACCTTCATCAATCGGAACTCCGTCGAGCACGTTGGCAATTCCCACGCGATCGGGAGCAAGTTTGTATAGGTGAAGTTCCGATGGCTGCATACCTTTTGCAGCGGCATTGGCTGAAGTAATTACCTCAAATACAGCCGTATTAATCCGATAAGTACCAGTGGTGATAATGGCTAGCTGCCGTCCTTTCTCGCCGCCATCGGTGAGGAATTTGCGGGCATTTTGGAAGTTGTCACAATCGACGACTTTGCCTAAAATGCGATCGGAAGGAATAGTCGCTCCATCATTAGCAATAATTAACCCAATTTCATCTTGAGGAACTACTACAACTGGCTCTCTGCGAACGCTATATTGCCAGGGAAAATAACCAAAATGCCAGCCGGGAGGAAGAGTATCTGCTTGCAAACCACCTTCACCATCAAGGGCAATTAATCTACTGGATGGCAAGTTTTTACTGGAGAATTTCTTGGTAACAATGCCTACTTCTCGTTCGCCGATCGCAATTAAGCCCAAAGTCCAACCAATTTTGGGAATAAAGATGAAAACCAGGAACATTGCGCCTACGGGATAGATCCAAATCGGGATGCTAAACCCTTCTTCCGGCGCTGGTTCCACTTGCTGGGGCTGGGTCGGTGGGGGATTGGTTTGTGCGGGAGTTGGTGGGGCAAAAGTGCCTGCTAGTGCGATCGTGGTTGCGAAAGATGCTGCTAAGGGTAAAAGCTTGCGAAGCCAAGGTGATTTAGTCATAGTTTTAACCTGCTTTAAGTGGAAATGTACTGAAAAGTTCTTAACTACAATCAGTATTCAATATATTTCTGTTTAAGTCAATTCATTAAAGTCATGAGTTATGTTCATAAAAGTCATATTTGGAATATGATTTTGTAGAGAGTGCGATCGGTTTATCTCAAAATCTAGCAAATTTGGACACGGCAATGCCGTTTCCCTACCCAATTATTTGTAGGTAAACGGCACTGCCGTCTCCTGAATTTGGGTGATATCAATATATCAACGAGTGTTCAGAAACCGGGTTTTTTGCGACAATACTTCGGTATAGCCAACAGATTAAGTAAAACCCGGTTTCTTTGATTGTGATGCGTCCAGGGGCGTTGATATTAACCGCCATCACCACCACCACCGCCATCACCACCGCCACCGCCATCCCCACCACCACCGCCATCACCACCCCAACCACCACCACCACCCCAACTACCACCACCGATACTACCGCCACTGCCATCGCTACCGCTACCGCCATTAATCATGAATATAGTAATGATTATTCCAAATATCCAAAGCACTGGAGAAGGAAGTCTGGGTTTTGTAAAAGAGCTTTGTCCCGGAGTAGATTGAGATGACTTACCATTTTGTTGCCAACCAGCTTGAGGTACATTCAAAATTGCCTGCGGAAATGCAATCTGCACTTCTAATTCCTGTTCCGGCTGAATAGCCTGACTTGCCACAAATTCAAATGTTTTAGGATCTACTTGACGACGAACTGCGGCCGTACCAAAATTTGTAAACGAGAGAACTTTCCCTGACAAAGCTTCGGGTAATTTCACCGTAACTTTTCCAGTATTAACTGGCGCTTTTCGACCCGCTGCAATCGCTTTCCAATAAACTTGAGTATTTCCACCATCTAGCTGCAATCCACCTACCACGCGATATTTGATGACAAAAGTATGTGAGTCTGGCGGTTTTAATTCATGTTGCCAGCGAATCCAAAGTTGATTGTTTTCTGTTCCAGTGCTACTCGGAATTATTTGATTATTTTCGGCAACGGTGACATCTTTAATTGCATCGACTTTATCTAACGGAATGTAGCGATACCGTTCATTGTTGTATGCTGCTGTGAATACATATTTTTGCGTTTCAGTAACTAACATATCTCCGTTGGTCTGAACGTCGATCGCAACATTGATGTTGTCCCAGTAGAATGGTAGCTGTTGGGCCGCTGCATGAGTTACTGTGACTAAGAATAGGCTTAATGATGCTAGTAAGACAAAAGCTATTTTTTTGAGGATTCGTTTACTTATCATAGGATTTTCACGAGATAACTGTTGACTACAATTATTCAACAGGTTTCTTGTGGAGTCAATTCATTTAATTCATTAATTGTGTTCATAAAAGTCATATTTATGGCAGAAAGCCCTTCTGTCTCTCTTGTTTGCATCAAAGTCTAGATCCCCCCTAGCCCCCCTTCTTAATAAGGGGGGGACAAGAGTTTTCTCAAAGTCCCCCGACTATCATGGGGATTTAGGGGGATCTAGACTGGGGTAAAAACGAGATTTATAAAGGCTTTAGGCTTAATTTGACACGCCTTTGGCACTGCCGTCTCTTAATTTTGTTTCAACTTTGAAATACCACACTTAACAAAGTTAAAATCGTGCATCCAAACAGCGCTTCAAATGTATATCTTCGCGAAGGTTTGTAAGGGGAAGAATGCCAAACGCGCAATTCTCCATTAAAGCCGCGCGATGCTAAACTCAAGGAAACTTGACGGTAGTTTACCAAAGTCCGCTGAAGCAATTGTCCGATTAAAATACCTAAACTACGCATTCCTAGTTTCCAAGTGCGATAGCCGCCGCGCGAGTTTTGGGCTATCCAAATTTCATCTGCGATCGCCAATAAGCTAAAAATAAAGCGATACATTAGTAATAGCAGTTCTGTGACTAACTCTGGACACCTTAATTTTCGGAGAATTTGCAAGATTTCGGTAAACGGGACTGTCAACAGGATGAAGTACATACAGCTTGTCGATGCGAAGGCGCGGGCAAATAGCAAGCTCACTTGGTATATTCCAGTACGGCTCACATACAGATAAAAACTGCCGGTGTGAATGCCCCAACCTTGCCAAATATCCCATTGAATTGCCGAGATTCGATCGCCCGCAACCGCACCCACCGCCAACGCAGGCACACTCGCCAGCAAAAACATCAGCGGTAGCAACAGCAAGCGCAGATAGAGTTTCGCCGGAATTCCCGCATAGACGACGATCCAGATTGTCAACCAAAGCCCGATCGACAACTGCACCGCTGCATGGGAAACTAGAGACAGGATTAATAGGGCGATCGCAAAGGATAGCTTGTGAGTTGGCGGCAACCCACGCAAGCGATTTGTATAAGCGAGACTATCAATCTGATGGTTCATTCCAAAGTCTTCCAGTCCGCGCAGGCGGACTTCGTGTGTGTAGAAGCGAATTCTATTCGCCGTTTATTCATCATTCATTCCAGCGGCGATTTATCATCAGATTGCTGAGATTGCGATCGGCCTTTATAAAGCCCGATCGCATAGCCAACTACCCCCGCCCCCACCGCTGCTTGAGACGCAAACAATAGACTGGCAATTTCGCTGCTAGCAGGCTCAAACAAATGATTGAACCAAGGCTTATAACTCGGTTGAATTTCCGTAATTGCTTTCTTAGCTTGGTCATCCGATCCGCCGTATTCACCCCGCACAAAAACTAGGGGAATCACCGCAAGGGCGACAACTCCAATTACTAACATCCAATTTTGTTGCGAACTAGCTTGCTGATTTTTTGTAGGTTTTTGATTCACGACTTTATGACTCCTGTTTCAATAATTTCAGAATTTCTAACTCTGGTTTCCCGTAAGAATGCAGCCAATTCCAAACCAATACAGTCAGCAATCCCTCGCTAATTGCTAGCGGTACTTGAGTCATCGCAAAAATGCTCACAAACTTGAGAAACGAAGCCATAAAACCGCCACTCGCAGCCGGAAAAGCTAACGCCAACTGCATCGAAGTCACCACATAAGTCAGCAAATCTGCCAAAGCAGCCGCACAAAAAATTGCCAACCTTTGTTTACCAGTTTGCAACAGCAATCGATAGATAAAATACGCAGCAAATGGCCCAACAATCGCCATCGAAAACATATTCGCCCCCAACGTTGTCAGTCCGCCGTGGGCTAACAATAACGTTTGAAACAACAGCACTAAAGCGCCGAGTACCGCCATCACCGAAGGGCCGAACAAAATTGCACCCAAACCAGTACCCGTTGGGTGAGAACAACTCCCCGTTACCGAGGGAATTTTTAAAGCAGAAAGCACAAAAGTAAACGCACCTGCTAAAGCTAACAGCAGTTTAAGTTCCGGGTATTCTTTGGTGATGCGAGTAATTTCATGCAAACCCAATACAAAAAAAGGCAACGCCACCATCCACCAAAACACAGCCCATTGCACCGGCAAAAAACCTTCCGAAATGTGCATAGCTGCGGCGGGCGTTGCCGAACCTAAGACAAGATAACAACTCAAGCCAGCCATCAATCCCAGGCTGACTAATTTCCGATTTCTGGCCTGCATACTGAACCTCGCAGATGAGACAATCTAAACTAACGCATCGGCGGGCATTCTGACTTAAGAGGTTGAGGACTGAAGTCCTTACTACAAACCTCATTACAGTTGCGGGACAGCGTTGGACTTGCACCAAACTTTCCCCGTTTCCTCTAATGGCTGCTCCCCATTAGAACCGAGTTGTTAGATTGAGTATAGTCGATCGCGCAACTCTAGACTGATATTTTACAAAAATTATTTCAGCTTAATTAAATCAAAAATAGCGATCGTCTTCTCTTTCTTCTCTTTTTTTCTCTTCCTTCGCGTCCTTAGCGTCTTCGCGGTTCGTCAAAATCTTAACTAAATAAAAAATTATATCTAAATAAATAAACGGTATAATATTAATGAGTTTTGAGAAAAGCCGCCATGTTAAATTACAACTTCCCTAGGCACTGGCCCTCAGCCGACGAACTACCAGACTCAGATGAAACACCAGTGGATAACGAACTGCAAGAATTAATCCCAGGATTGCTAAAAGCAATATTGCTCATACTTTGGGCAGAACGCATGGACTGGTTTTTTGGCATAGATATGGCTATTTACCATCACCTCAACAAACCCATCATTGTGCCAGATGCTTTCTTAAGTTTAGGTGTACAACGGTTTTACGATGAAGAATTGCGTCCCAGTTACGTGCTATGGGATGAGAATGTCATACCACAGTTCGTGCTAGAAGTTGTTTCCGCAACCTATCGCAAGGAATACAGCACAAAATTAGACATTTATCAAGATTTAGGCGTACTTTATTACGTCATTTATTCTTCGCGTCGCCGTCGTAAACCTCGTTTGGAAGTACACAAGTTAGTCAATGGGAAATACGAGTTACAGCCAGGAAATTATGTTTGGATGCCAGAAATAGGTTTGGGAATTGGTTGTGAAAGGGGAAATTATTCTGGGGTGACAAGGGAATGGTTGTATTGGTACGATGCTGATGGCAAACGCTATCTGACTCCTGAAGAACAGGTTAAGGAATCAGCGCAACGCGCCGATCGACTAGCTGAACGATTGCGCGAGTTGGGGATAGATCCTGATAATATAAGCTAATTGAGAGGAAAGAGTGCCAGAATGACGCAGGCTGGGGGCGATCGCCAATCTAGTTAGTCCACCAATTGCGATCGCCCTCAACCCAGAATCTTCGGGACAAACCCGGTTTCTGCATCCCGAAACGTGTGAAAATTATCAAAAAAATTAGGAAAGATGCGGCCTTATTTGGAACAGACAGAGAGTTTGACGGCAAAAATTGAGATGCAGATCGGCAAAATGGCGATCGGGAGACGCGATTAAATCATGTTCATGGATTTGCGTTCTTACGATATCATCTGCTTTGGTGATGAAGTTCCTGGAGCTCTAGCCGTTATCTCAGCAGCCAGAGAATACCGTCGCCGGACAAAGCTTTATCCGCGAGTTTTGCTGATGTCTAAAGGTAGCTTGCAAGAAGGAATTGGCGGACATTTAGTCAGAGGCGGCCTCGCTTATTTAGATCGAAGTCAAGTTAGTCAAGAACTTCAACAATCTTTAAATTTAGACCCCTTTGGTTCACCGCCGACAATCTATAAAGAATTCCTGCAAAAATCAGGTGTCAGCGCGATCGCCCTTGAACCCAGCAAAGCCACGGCAGCTTTGAAAGCAATGCTGGTACAAGCAGGAGTCGCACTCCTCAGCAAAGTAGAAATTAAATCAATCAATAAAGAAGGCCAAAAAATTACTAGCATAATTACCTCAAAAGGGACAGTTTATGTAGCAAAACAATTTATTGATGCCACTGTCAATGGCGAATTAGCTCAAGCAGCAGGTGTGCGAAAGCTGAATGGATTTGAAACCTTTGGTTTGCCTAACTCAGAACTTCCTGTCACTCTCAGTTTTGAAACCCAAGGACTCAGTGTCAGAAGACTGAAAGAACTCGATTATATCTATCTAAAACGCTTTACAAACCGTGCCGATTCCGAAGCTCAAAAATTTTTGCTGTACGCAGCGGGGAAAGATGCCAAACTAGCAGAAGAACTCCGCCTGGAAATGATCGATACCAGAGGCAATCTCAAAACTCTGTGGGCGGGCAACGATTACATAGATGTGCGATCGCCTGCGCTATCTGTAGCATACCACTCTTTTAGAGGCAGAAAGCTATCTTTCCCTGAAACCGGCATAATTTTAGATGAAGGAAATATCGCCATACTTCCAGATGAAAGACTTTCGTGGAATGCACTGTTATTTGCAGTTACCAGCAGCGAAGCAGAAGCCTTAGCCAGAAATGGGAGCAAACCCACAGCTAATATGCAAAAAGAGATATCATTTGTAACCACTTGGCTGAAAAGTTTGGGGGCTACATCTGTTACTCCGGCTTCAGAATTGTATATCAGACACGCCGGAAACGTGACGGGAGTTGTAGAACCTTTAACAGGCGCACAAATGTTGCGTGGTGGCGTACCAGCTACCGAAGCGCTGGCAACATTTAGCTATCATTTTGATGTTCGGGGAGGCATTTCCGGGATTGGCGAGAAAGCAAAGAGTCGAGGGTGGTTTAAAAGTCTGATGTTCCAACAGCCTACCTTCAATATTGGCATCCGCCACGCATTAATTAAAAATGTTCCCAACCTGGCAGTTGTCAGTCCGTGTTCTGGATTTGAAGGGTTAGCTTGTTCTGTGGGCAGAATTGTAGAATTCAATGTAGCAGTTGGTCAAGGTGTCGGTATTGCGGCCGTTAATGCCATTCTCAATAACAAAAACTTAGCCGATATATCTAACCGAGAAGTCAGACAAGTTCTAGTTGAAACAGGCCAGTTACCTAAAATTTTTGGAGTTGCAAACAATACTGATGGAATGTTATTAGCACAATTCGAGACTCTTATCAGTGCCGATGCCATTGCATCATTATAGCACTTCTAAAAAACCAAGGTACGTTGTTGGGCTTCAGCCCTTCTTATCTAATTGGTAAGTGTGGAGCCATCCCTCATACCAAAAAAACACAGAAAAATAAAGGTTCGTAGTGAGGGCTTTAGCCCGCAGAAAAAGAAGGACTAAAGTCCGAACGATCGAACCAACTTTTAATTATTGTTCGTAGTGAGGGCTTTAGCCCGCAGAAAAAGAAGGACTAAAGTCCGAACGA
>NZ_JAHREU010000036.1:17318-32271 GCF_020883145.1 Microcoleus sp. CAWBG27 | reverse complement strand
GGGCTTTAGCCCGCAGAAAAAGAAGGACTAAAGTCCGAACGATCGAACCAACTTTTAATTATTGTTCGTAGTGAGGGCTTTAGCCCGCAGAAAAAGAAGGACTAAAGTCCGAACGATCGAACCAACTTTTAATTATTGTTCGTAGTGAGGGCTTTAGCCCGCAGAAAAAGAAGGACTAAAGTCCGAACGATCGAACCAACTCTTAATTCTTGGGCGGGCACTTCGGATGAATCCCTCCCTGCAAACAAATGTAAGCAATTTGACTTTGATCTAAATTCTTAACCTCGGAAAAATTAACACCTTGGAAGCGACCAGATTTACTACCGGCCTGACTTTGAATAAACTGATCCGAAGTCCCCTTCCCCAGGAAAACAGCGCCTTGAAAATTAGCTCCCGCTAAATTCGCACCTCTAAAATCTACTGAACTTACATCTGCATTCCGCAAATTAGCATCTTGCAACCGAGCATCTTTTAAATTCGCGTTAGCGAGTTTAGCCGAACTCAAATCAGCATTTTGTAAGTTAGCGCCGCTCAAATCCGCACCGGACAAATCAGCACCTTGCCATTCCGATTTAGACAAATTTGTTAAGGATAACTGAGTACCTTGAGCCTTGACTTTGCCCAAACGGGCACTTTCTAAATTGGCGCCCGAAAAATTGGCGCTGCCGATATCTGCCCCGGTAAAGCTTGCCTCTTTTAACGTTGCTTGCTGCAAAGAAGCCCCAATTAAAAGACTGTTGCTAAGATTAGCTCCATTCAAATTTCCATTTGACAAATTAGCTTTGTTCAGGACAGCGCGCACAAAAGTGGTGCGGTTCATTACGGCGCTGTTAAAAGATGCTCCGGTTAAATTGGCTCCTTCAAAATTAGCTTCGCTCAAGTCAGAAATCCAATCGTCAAATGTCCCCGGACGCCTGTCTTCGCCAGTGCCGTAAAAGCGAATCCCCTGCAAGCTGGCATTGGTTAAATTGGCTTTTCTCAGCTTAATTCCTGATAAGTCAACTTTGTCTAATACTAAAGTAAACTGACCCGGGCCGGCAGGACTTTGACCTAAATCTGTGCGGCTCAGATCGGCGCCGTTGAGCTGGCTGCTATACACTGTGAGAATTTTGCCGATCGCCCTTTGCACTGTTCTCTGACGGGTAGCCGCTAACTCGCGTTCCGGAGTCTTCCCCCCGTAGCGCAGGGATTCGAGCTCATTGCTGAGGGCTTGGTTCAACCGCTGCAAATCAGGTAAAGCTTTCGGCCCGGTACTGACTAAAGCTTGCTGGATCGCATCCAGCATCGCCTTGCTGTCTTCTTGCGCCAGCAAATCCGCTAGCAAAGGTACGGCGCGGGAGTCTTCCACCGCCCCCAAAGCCAAAATAGCCGATCGCCTCCCCGATGTTCCGCTACCCGAAGCAGGAGACAATTTGCTAACTAAAGCTACAAATAATTCGTCATTCCGCTGCCGAGAATCCCGCAAATTAGCTTGACTTTGAGTGTAGATCAGAGTGCCAACAAACAAACTTAAAATCAATCCCGCACTGCCAATAGTAACTATCACTAAAGTTGTGCCTGGATGTTGGCGAATCCAATTCCACAGACTGGGATCTTCTTTCATATTGGTTTCTGGAGTCAAAACCAAAGCCGCAATTTGCGCGTCTTCCTCAGTCCAATCTTGACTCTGGACAGGATTGGGCGACGGTTGGTGCGATTCCCTACGGGATAGCTTCGCTTCACGACTATTGACCACCAAAGTATTCGCGAGGCGATCGTGTCCGGATTGCCGTTTGTAGCGCAATCCAAAAGCGCCATCTGCGAGGACTGCCAAGCCGCTCAACGCCCCTAAAATGATTAAATCTGGAAACGCGCCAGTCAAGCGCCAAACCCCGTAAGCGACGCCCAGAGGCACTCCCCAGCGCCCCAAACTTTCGCGAACCAGCACTCGCGCCCAACCCGGAGGATTGCCCGAGGCTGTGATAACTTTCACCCCAAACCAACGTTTCGGAAGAGTTTGACCGGTTCTGGCGAGCAAAAACAACTGCCACGCCGCCAAAGCTGCCGGTGCCAGCAGCGCCCCCGACCAGAATAGATTAGTTAGGGGTGCAACTCTGGGGTTGCGATCGCGCACGGGGATAGCCAAAACACGGGCAACAGTTTCCGATGCTGCTGCTACCGAGGGATTGAGTGGCACGGTTTGAGCTTCTTTGTTAACCACGGCCCCGATACTGAAGGGAACCAGGGCGCTAACTGCAATTAACGAAATTTCAACTGCCCAAGCGCCGCAGCGGCGAACCAGCAGTGGCATTTGCTGGGATTGTGTCGGCCAAGACGGATCGGGTTGATTAATATCACCGGGTGCAGTTGGGTTAGACATATTTATAATTTCCTATTGTTAATCCTTAGTTGGAGGAATCAGGAGATATTGCCAATTTATATGCTATGTAGATTAGCACTCCGAGAACGCCAAGAGTCATCACGGCGGAAAGTAGCTGTACTATGCTATTGAAGACTGTCAGAACAACGATCGCTCCGACGGCAAAGACTGCCACCTGCCCAGGTTTCGGGAGTTTTTGAAACTTGTCCAAAAATTGATTGTATAAGGTTCCGATCGCTTGATAGCTGTCTGGATTTTGTTGGACAAGAGGCGATCGTTCTAGTTTAGCTTTCAGTTCTCCGATCGCTTGCTGCCAATTGAAGTTATTTTGAGGATTCATAAAAAAGTTTGGGAGTTAGTTTAGCTGTACATCGTTTTAGGACGGTCACATTAATAAGAGTCACATTACCCTGTTCGGAACCGTTAATTATCCTCTACCGTCAAATAAGTAGAACCTTCCGCCATTGTGTTCGGATCAACAAGGATAAAAATGAAGATATGCTATCCGTGCGATCGCCCCAGACTGCGCTTTGGCTCGATCGCAATCCTAGCCCTAGGAATGATTTTAACTGCTGCCGGAGCTATTCGGAGCCAACCGTTGCAAATTGCTCCAGGATTTCCCGAACCGCTGAGAGTTTCGGGAGTTTCCGGCGGCCCGAACAATAGTGGCGACTGCGGTTTCGTGGCCCAAGGCCCGAACCAAGTCATCGAAGTAACGCAGGATTTGCCTTACTGGCGGATTGCAGTACAAACTGCGGGAGCTCCCAGTTTGATGATTCAGGGGCCGAGGGGTCGTTTCTGCGTCCTACCGGCGAATGCTGCTGCGGGGATTGTAGAATTTTCCGGTTATGGAGACAAGGGGACTTATGTGATTTTCGTGGGCGATCGATCGCAAGGTCAACACCCTTATTCTCTCTCAATTTCCCAACAGCGAAATTAACAGTACAACGAGATTAGGGCGTTTGCTGTTAGAAAATTGGGTATTTGCGATCGAAAACCAGCCAAATTTCTGACAGCAAGTGCGTCCCATACTAAACTTGAATAGTATAGCGGTTCTCACAAAGATTCGCGGACGTTGTTTGGCTTGGGCCCTCTTGGTTTAAGCGGTTATATAAGCTGTCAGTTATACCTCATCTTTTTGAGAAAGGCTATATAAATTTTAAAAAGAGCCAGTCAACTGCCGATTTAGGGCAGATTAACCCAAATAATTTGAAGATAATTTGGGCATGAGTGCAATTTTATTTGCTAGGGATTTCACCTCAATTTTGTATTGAGTCTCTCACCCATTTGCGAAACAATCGGAGAGTTTCACTCGTCCCCGCCGTTTGACTTTGTTCGCAATATTGAGAAATCGCTTCAATAATTGGCAGATTGGGAAATATCGGACTAAATTCCGATGCAACATATTTCCCATCTTCAAGCACATTAATCTGAAGCCTTTTATTTTCATAGCGCCAAATCTCAGGTACTCCCAGCGCCTCGTAAGCATCCAGTTGAGTCTTGGAAGTGCGATCGACTTCAATTGCTAAATCCGGCGGCGGATCGACTGTTAAGTCTATGCGTTTTTTGCCAATCATTAGAGCGTAATTCTGGATATAAAAACATTCATCCGGTTCAATTCCTTGCAACATACTTTTTCTTTTAAAAGTAGTCGATCCAAATGGTTCAAAGTCTATTTCAAGTTCCTCAAACAAAATTTTCACTAAATAGCCAATAATAATTTTAGCCTTCTCATGTTCTGGTAGGGGCATCCTAATCTCCAAAGTTCCTTGACTGTAAGCTATTCTAGAGCCGCGGTGTTCTCCCAACTCCTCTAGAATTGCTTCAAATTCCTGCCAGTTGACATCATTCAACAGCAGTCTATGTCCTGGCGGCACACTGATTTGTCTTAATTGCAGCGTTACCATTTCAACCTCCGATTTATATGACTTTATTATAACTTGCACATCAAGGTATGTTGTTGGGCTTCAGCCCTCTTTCTTATATATCAAGCAGTACGGTTATGCGATGCTGCCGATCGGAAACTTTCAAGTCTCACACAACTCGACCTCGATAACAATGACATCAGCGACATCAAACCATTGCAATCTTTGACTAAACTAACTGAACTAGGTCTTAGCAGAAATACAATCAGCGACATCAAATCTTTGCAATTTTTGACTCAACTGACTTCGCTCTCCCTCTCCAACAATCAAATTAATGACATTAAACCGTTACAGTCGTTGACTAAGCTGTTTTTTCTCACTCTCTCCAACAATCAAATCAGTGACATCAAACCCTTACAATCCTTGATTGAACTGGATTATCTCAGCCTCAGCGACAATCAAATCAGAAACATCCAACCGTTACAATCTTTGACTAGCGTGACTTTTATCGAACTCTACAGCAATCAAATCATCGATATCAAACCGCTAAAATCCTTGACTAACCTGATTGGGATCCATCTCAGCAACAATAAAATTAGTGACATCAAACCGTTGCAATCTTTGACTAACCTGACTTCGATCGGACTCGGCAACAATAAAATCAGTGACATCAAACCGTTGCAATTTTTGACTAAACTATCTAGCCTAGGTCTCGAAAACAATAAAATTAGTGACATCAAACCGTTGCAATCTTTGACTAAGCTAACTGGGATCGGTCTCGGCGGAAATCCGATCGCCCCCAAAACTTGCCCTCTCAAACCAGAGTCTATCTGTAATTGGGTATCACTACCTAAATCATAAAACTTTACTGTTCGGAAAATTAGAAGCACAAAATCATGACACTTACATTTGCACACAAACACATGAATTTACCAAAGCCGATCGCACTTACTTGTTCTACGATCCTAGCATTACCTGAAAATGCACGCCGAAAATTCCTGAAACCCCTGTGGGGTGGGCATCTTGCCCGCCCTAAGAATACAAATATGACTTTTATGAGTTTAATTAGTGAATTTAATGAATTGACTTTGACCAAAATCTTTTGAATACTGATTGTAGTTAACAACTTTTCTGTATAAATTATATAAGGAGAAAAGATTATGTCCCAAGATAAAAGGAAAAGCCCGCCGCCCATTGTTTTTATTATTGCCCTCGGCTTAATTGGGTTTGGTGTATTCAAATTCCTTCCCGGTTTATTCGCATCCAAAAGTTCAGATACATCTACACCTACACCTGGATCTCCATCCACACCGGGTGCGAGTCCATCGGGGGCGATCGCAACTCGCATCAGTTTAGGAAATCAGATATTGGTGACATCGCAAACAACACCTGAAAAACAAGCAGGCGTTACAGCTTTTGCTAAAGGAGATTACAAAGAAGCCGTGCAAAGATTTCAGGCTTCGCTGCAACAAAATCGCAACGATCCGGAAACGGTAATCTATTTGAATAATGCGAGAGTAAGCGATCGCACTTCTTTGAAAATTGCCGTCAGCGTGCCCAGCGGCAGCAACCCCAACATCGCCCAAGAAATTCTCCGAGGTGTCGCCCAAGCTCAAGATGAAATCAACACTAGGGGAGGAATTAATAGTGCCGGTTTGCAAGTTGAAATTGTCAATGACAACAACCTTCCAGAAGTCGCCAAAGAAGTTGCAGCAGCATTAGCAAACGACCAGAAAATTCTAGCAGTAATCGGACACAATGACAGCACTGCGTCTTTAGCAGCCGCTCCAATTTATCAGGAAAAGAAACTGGTGATGATTACGCCTACCAGCAGTGCAAATAATTTGTCAGGTTTTGGCAGCTATATTTTTCGGACTGTCCTAAATAGTAGCTCGACGACTGCTCCTTTAGTAGAGTATATCGTCAAAAAAGCAGGCAAAGCCAATATTGCCTTCTGCTATGACTCTCAAGCTGCTGGAAGCGCTTCATTTAAAGATGAATTCATTGCCTCTCTTTCAGCATCAGCCGGCAGATTAGTTCCTATTGTCTGCGACTTGTCAGCGCCGACATTTAATCCCAACAATGCCATTGCCGATGCTGTTAGCAAAGGAGCAGAAGGATTGATGCTAGCACCCTACATCGAACGCCTCGATCGCGCGATCGATCTAGCCCGTGCCAATCAAGGCAAATTAGCGCTCTACAGCAGTTCAACTCTTTACACCTTTCAAACGCTAAAAGATGGACAAAAGAGCGTTGACGGGCTTGTTTTGCCTGTTCCCTGGCATCCTGAAACGAATCCCGGCAGCACTTTCCCAAAAAATGCCAGTCAGCGCTGGGGAGGAGTAGTAAATTGGCGTACTGCAACGAGTTATGATGCGGCTCAAGCTATCATCGCTGGCTTGCAGCAAAGTAATACGCGGGAAGGATTGCAGCAAGCACTCAAAAGCCCGAATTTCTCGGCACCGGGAGCTAGCGAGGATGTGAAGTTTTTGCCAAGTGGCGATCGGGCAGGTTCGCCAATTTTAGTACAAGTTAAAGCAGTAGGAAAAACTGGGTATAACTTTTCCCTGTTGCGGTAAATTTATTCGGACTGTAGGGGCGGGTTCACCAACAATATTGGCCAAAAACCGACAATCTCATAAACCCGCCCCGACCTGTTTTTAAGCGATTTTTAAGATATACTAAAATAAGTAGATTAAAGGAGAGCCTTGTATATGATCGCGCAAGTTGAAACCAAAACCTACACGGCCCAGGAATATCTAGAAGCTGAAGTTAATTCTCTGGATCGGCATGAATTTATCAATGGCGAGATTGTTATGATGGCTGGTAGTTCATTGAATCATAATGAAATTACCAGTAGTTTAATGGTGATACTGAAACTAGCCTTAAAAGGGAAACCCTATCGGACTTTTGTTACAAATCAGCGGCTTTGGATTCCGCAACTTAATAATTACACTTATCCAGATGTGATGGTGGTTGCAAAACCGATCGAACTTCAACCGGGACGTACCGATACAATTACCAATCCTCTGTTGATTGCCGAGGTGCTATCTAAGGGTACTAGAGCTTACGATCGCGATGACAAGTTTGCAGCTTATCGCAGTATTCCGAGTTTTCAGGAGTATCTATTAATCGACCAATATCGCGTACAGGTAGAACAATATTCCAAAACTGAAGCGAATAAATGGATTTTTTCGGAATATAGCTGTGCGGGCGATCGGCTGATGTTAACGTCTGTGCAGGTGGAAATTTCGGTAGCAGATTTGTATGAAAATATTGAGTTTAGTGAATAGGCGAAAAGTCCGTGAAGCGAAGCTATCCCGAAGGGAATCGCGATTATTAAATAATATCATCTCCGGTGAATCGATTATAATTCCTGTAGGGCCAGGTTCACCGACAATAATCGCCTCAAACAAATAATTTCATAAACCTGCCCCCGCCCAACGACAAAATAACAGGAATATTGTTTATTCGTTAATAGTTTGCGAGTCCCTAGATCTCACCAACAAACCATATTTGGGGGCAAAAACCATCGCCAACACAAACAGCAGCGTTTGCAGCACCACAATACATCCGCCTGTCGAACCATCAATGTGATAGCTGATATAAGTTCCCATGACGCTAGAAAATACTCCCGAAGTCATCGCAATTAGCATCATATGGTCAAAATTATCGCTCAACAAATAGGCGGTTGCCCCCGGAGTTACCAACATTGCTACGACTAAAATAATGCCGACTGTCTGAAGTCCCGCAACTGCTGTCAGCGATAGCAAAGACAGCAACACGTAATACAGGAAAGTGATATTTAAACCGATCGATCGCGCGTGAGTTGAGTCAAAACAAAACAGGATTAAATCTTTGCGTAAAATTGCCAGAGTCACTAGGGTGATGGCACTAATAATCACAGTTTGAACAATATCCGAATCGGAAATACCTAAGACATTGCCAAATAAGATATGCGTTAAGTCGATCGAACTTCTGACTTTAGAAATTAACACCAAACCAAAGGCAAAAAATCCGGTAAACACTAAACCAATCACTGTATCTTCTTTAACGCGAGTTTTTGCTTTGATAAAGCCGATCGCAATTACGGAGCCCACGCCAAACAAAAACGCCCCCACCGCCAAAGGAATATTCAGCACATAAGCAATCACAACCCCCGGCATCACCGCATGGGAAACCGCGTCACCCATCAATGCCCATCCCTTCAAAGTCATATAGCACGAAAGCGCCGAACAAACAATCCCTACTAAGGCGCTGACTAAAATCGCCTTCACCATAAATTCATGCTGCAACGGTGTGGCAAACCACTGAATTAAGTCCATTATTGCTTCTCCCGATTCACTTGAGTTAACCGACTTTTTGCAAAGGATAAATCACCGATCGCACCGCCAAAGGTGCGGGAAAGATTTTCCTCAGTAAACACTTCTGAGGTGTTGCCGTAGGCGAGAATACTGCGATTAATTAATACTACTTGGTCGCAAAATGTAGTAATGGATTCTAAATCGTGAGTTGACACGAGAATTGTATGGCCTGTTTGCCGCAATTCCATCAGCAAATCAATCATCATTTTTTCGGTTTTGATATCAACTCCGGCGAAGGGTTCATCTAGCAGTAAAACCTTTGCTTGTTGCGCCAAAGCCCGCGCAAAAAAGGTGCGTTTCTTTTGTCCCCCGGATAACTCTCCGATTTGGCGATCGCCCATGGGCCACATTTCCACCCTTTCCAAGCTTTCTCGCACCGCTTGTTTGTCGATCGATCGCGGAATCCGTAACAGATTCATGTAGCCGTAGCGCCCCATCATCACCACATCATAAACGTTCACCGGGAAATTCCAATCTACCTCTTCCGACTGAGGCACATAGGCAACCAGATTGCTTTTTTGCACTTGACGGATCGGCAAGCCATTAATTAAAATTCGTCCGGTGTTTGGCTTCACAAACCCCATAATTGCCTTAAACAGGGTTGATTTTCCCGCACCATTCATCCCCACCAAACCGCAAATTGTCCCCGCTTTAAGTTGCAGAGAGGCTCTGTGCAAGGCTACTTTACCATGATACGCAACCGTGACATTTTCAATGTCAATACTGATTCTATCCATACCAATTTCTCCAAATTACCAAATTACCAATGCCCAAGGCCCTATCCCCCATTACCCTGTAGTCCTTTTATCAAAGTATTGACGTTGTATTCAAGCATCTTAAGGTAGGTTGATGCAGGGCCTTCCGATGGAGAGAGGGAATCGACATAAAACACCCCGGCAAATTTTGCCCCGGTTTCCTTTGCTACCTGAAGCTGTGCTTCGTTGCTGACGGTACTCTCGCAAAATACGGCGGGGATTTTGTTTGCTTTGACTGTATTAATCACCCGTTCAACTTGTTTCGGTGTAGATTGTTGTTCGGCATTTACAGGCCAAATATAAACTTCTTTCAAGCCGTAGTCGCGCGCAATGTAAGAAAATGCGCCTTCACAACTTACTATGTAGCGTTTGTCTGGCGGAATCGCTGAGATAGCTTGTTTGAGCTTTTCATCTATCGCCTGAATTTCGTCACTGTATTTTGTCGAATTCGCTTCATAGGTTGCAGCATTAGCTGGATCGATATTTGACAAAGCTCTGCGAATATTTCTAACGTAAATTAAAGCATTTTTAGGGGACATCCAAGCATGAGGATTCGGTTTACCTTTGTAGGAGTCTTCGGCAATATTAATCGGTTTAATTCCTTCAGTTAAGGTAATGCGGGGAACTTTGGGAAAACTGTTATAAAATCGAGTTGCCCAGCGTTCTAAATTCAATCCGTTATCCAAAATTAGACTAGCACCTTGCCCTCGTTTTAAGTCGCTAGGAGTGACTTCATAGCCGTGAATTTCCGCCCCAGGCTTTGTGATGGATTGAACAGTTAGCTTGTCACCAGCGACATTCTGTGCCATGTCTGCCAACACCGTAAAGGTGGTAAGAATGACTTTTTGGTCTTTTCGGGTCAAATCACCGGCAGTTGAGCTAGAATCCCCATTTTGCTTGGTTTGAGGCTCCGCTGTCGTCTGAGTGTTGCACCCGCTGAGCCAAATTCCCAGCAATAGCCCGAATATACCAATTTGATAGGGTTTCCAGGCGATCCTCTGCGAGGGCTGCGCTAACGAGGCACTGGGGCGATCGGTATTACTCATTGTGGTTTTTTATAATTCTTTCATTGTTTTAATTTAGCATAAAAGTAGAAATAATGAAAAGATTATGAAAGGGGGAGGGATTGGCGATCGGCAATGCCTAGAGCAAGGTGTGAAGGAGCTCTTTGTATTCAGAGTGGCAATTTTGACTGCTGGAAAGTTATACTGTAGTCAATTATCAGACTCTCATGCCAATTCCACAGATTGTTATTGATACCAACATCATTATTGCTGGCTTGCGCTCTAGGCAAGGCAGTGCTTTTCGTTTACTGGAATTAGTGGATACAGGGGCATTTGATATCCATCTTTCCGTACCATTGGTGCTAGAATATCGAGAGGTATTGTTGAGAGAGTTGCCGAATCTTTATGTCAGTGCCACAGATATTGAAGATTTCATAGAATTTCACTGCTCCGTCGCCACAAGACATCGCATATTCTTTCTCTGGCAACCCTATCTACCCGATCCGAAAGACGACATGGTACTGGAACTAGCGGTTACAGCAAGATGTGATAATGTAGTAACGTACAACATCCGTGACTTTTTTGGTATTGAGCGGTTTGGAATAAGAGCGATCGCACCTGGTGAGTTTTTAAGAGCTATTGGAGCCTTGCTATGAGTAATTTGAACGTTCAACTTCCTGACTCATTGTACAAAGATTTGCAAGCGTTAGCCTTGAAAGATGGAATTTCTATCGATCAATTTATAGCGACAGCAGTTGCAGAAAAGCTGTCAGCGCTAATGACTGAAAGCTATTTAGAAGATTTAGCCAAGCAAGGAATTCGCCAGAAGTACGACGCAGTTTTAGCTAAAGTGCCAGATGTTGAACCAGAACTCTATGACGAGTTACCGCCAGCATAAAAATTGGATTTCACCCGATCGTGTAAAACCAATATATTCTGCATTTGAGACGATTTGTGACTGGTGGCAGCAATCAATTATAATCTAGTTTTATGATAAACTTAAATAGATCGCTTACCTAGAAGCGTGTAGTTGTTGGAGTATAAAAATTGGTTGTGGCAAAAGATTACGAAAGGATGATTCAGTCGCTACAATGGGATGGATTGCGAACGCTATGGGACAATATCGAGAATCGTAGCACCCCAGGATGGGACGCGGGCAAAGCCTTTGAGTACCTCGTTCTACGAGCATTTCAACTTGATGGCGCAGAGGTAAAATGGCCTTATAGCGTGGAACTCTTTGGGGAAAAAGTCGAACAAATTGATGGTGTCGTCTATTCATCTGGACTTTCCTGTTTGGTTGAAAGCAAAGACTTTCGAGATCAAACAAACGTTGATATTGCTCCTATTGCCAAACTTCGCAATCAACTTTTACGCCGTCCCGCAGCCACTGTTGGATTAGTATTCAGCCGAACTGAATTCACAGAACCTGCTCGGTATCTTTCATGTTTTTCTCTACCGCAAACAATTTTATTATGGAGTGGAAAAGAAATAAAATATGCCTTGGATAATGAAACAATTTGCGAACTGTTGACTTTGAAATACCGTGTATGTGTAGAACACGGATTGCCTGATTACGACGTTAGAGAGCGAGATATCCCATGATTACTTACATTGTCTGTGAAGGAAATTTCGATGCACAATTACTTAAAATTGCGATCCCAGAAAAATTACTTAATGATGTCGAAGTTGTTGCTGCTGGTGGAGGATATGCTATCAATTCACTGGCTCGTTCTTTAGTTGTACGTCGGCAAGTACCTGTTATGATTGTGGTTGATGCGGATTCAGTAGAACCAGAGTTAGTTCAACAACGTCTCAAAGATATTGAGGAAATAGTTGGAGGCGTAGCAGCTAATACACCAGTAAAAGTAGTCATGGCTGTTCCTGAAATAGAAATTATCTTTTTTCAAGATGTCTCTTTGCTTTCGCGGTTGCTAGGATACATACCTCCTAAAGATATACTTGATATGGCAGTTTATCAACCTAGAAAAGCTTTAGAGCAATTGATTTCTCGATCGGAAATAATTCACAATTCCTCAGAAATTATCGATCGATTGACTAAGGAAGAGATTGAGAGTTTACGATCGTCTTCTGTTATGCAGGAGATCGCTCATTTTTTGCAATCTGTACGTGAAACAGCAAACGCTGTATGAAGTCCGCCTGCTGAGTTTTTAAGACCTATTTTTGTCAAATATCTAAAATAGTGGTAATATCCCAGTATATCGATCGGCTCTGATGACAAACACACATCAGACGTAAGGGGGAAAGTTCGGTGCAAATCCGGCGCTGTCCCGCAACTGTAATGAGATGATTCCATCTCTGAGTCAGAATGCCCGCCGATTTGTTTGCGATCGTGTTTTCATCTGCGAGGTATGGATGATGGTTAGTTCAGTATTTTTACAGTTAATCTGCTGTTGGGTTCCCTTGGGCGATCGACAAAAACGCAATTTTGAGTTAAAACCGCTTTTCGTCGGCGCCACGGGAAACTAAAACAAATGCGAATCAAAGATAGTGTTTGGCAGGGCAGTTTTGGCTACTGGCAGAACTTGTTTATTCACCAGAATATTTTGTCCATCGGATATACTGCTTGGAATGGCTTTTGGCACTTAGGAAGAGGTATTGTTGTTTGCCAAATAGATACTCCCATTAATGGCTCGATCAATTGGAGCGTGGATAATGTAGAGCATGACTTGCAGTTTATTTCCCGATCGCACGCAACGGCTTATTTGCAACAATTAGAACTAGAGGAAAACACTGTTTCCAATCTGCTGGGAGTTATTGATAGCTATGAACCTGAAAAAGCAATTATTTTTATACTGCTTGCCAACGGTCAGATCGATATCAATTTGTTGCAGAGCTTGGCAGTTTCGCCCGTTGAGTGCTATGAACAAGTATGCAAACGCTGGGAAGAATTTCAACTCTGTCCGAAATCCTAAAACTTACTAAATTTCCCCAATGTCGCAGCCAAAATCAATCAAAATTTCCAACGTAACTCGTTACCAAAATGCAGCGCTTAATTACTATCTCGGCCTGACAGAATCTCCCTATCTTCACTATGGTTATTGGGAAAGTCTACCTGTGCCTGCTGATGAATTAACACTGGCGCGGCTGCGAATCGCCCAGCAAGCTTATACGGATAAGTTGTTAGATTTTATCCCGAAAGACATTAAGACTATCCTGGATGTAGGATGCGGGATTGGGGGAAATGCGGCTTATTTGCTCGATCGCGCTTTTGGAGTCGAAGGCCTCGCGCCCGATCCGTTCCAACAACAGCGCTTTCTCAAGTGTACAGGCGATCGCGCCATCTTCCACCTCACCAAATTTGAAGACTTCCAAGCCACCCATTCCTACGATTTAGTCCTCTTTAGCGAAAGCAGCCAATATATGTCTGCTGTCGATATAGCCAAAGGTGCGGCGGCGGTGCTCAATCTTGGAGGCTACGTACTGCTTGCGGATATGTTGCGCTCTAATCCTGATTATACAGAAGGAATGTTTTCTAACTGTCATGTAGTGGAAGAACTGGAAGCTGCATTAATGCAAGCGGGCTTTAATTTAGTAAAAGCTGAGGATATTTCTGCTCATATTGTACCAACAATTGATTTATATGTCGATAGTTTCCGCAGGTATGGACTGAACACAATGATTTATGTTGCGGATTTAATTTCGATCGCGGTTCCGCCGATCCATAAAATTCTGCGTTGGATATTTCGCCGCTGGTTTAAGAAATTGGTGGTTGAAGGATTGGAGGCGAGTCAACTATTTGAAAAGCATCTTTGTTATGAGATTCAACTTTGGCAGTTAATAGAAAGAGATAAAAGTGTTAATAAATTGACAGGTTCGTAGTGAGGACTTCATTCCTTCTTTCCGAGGACTAAAATCCTCGCAGGTTCGTAGTGAGGACTTCAGTCCTTCTTTCCGAGGACTAAAGTCCTCACTACAAACCTATTTTACAGGTTCGTAGTGAGGACTTCAGTCCTTCTTTCCGAGGACTAAAGTCCTCACTACAAACCTATTTTACAGGTTCGTAGTGAGGACTTCAGTCCTTCTTTCCGAGGACTAAAATCCTCACTACAAACCTATTTTACAGGTTCGTAGTGAGGACTTCAGTCCTTCTTTCCGAGGACTAAAGTCCTCACTACAAACCAGCTTCGTAGTGAGGACTTCATTCCTTCTTTCCGAGGACTAAAGTCCTCACTACAAACCAGCTTCGTAGTGAGGACTTCATTCCTTCTTTCCGATGACTAAAGTCCTCACTACAAACCTATTTTACAGGTTCGTAGTGAGGACTTCAGTCCTTCTTTCCGAGGACTAAAGTCCTCACTACAAACCTATTTTACAGATTAAGGTTCGTAGTGAGGACTTCAGTCCTTCTTTCCGAGGACTAAAATCCTCACTACAAACCTATTTTACAGATTAAGGTTCGTAGTGAGGACTTCAGTCCTTCTTTCCGAGGACTAAAGTCCTCACTACAAACCTATTTTACAGGTTCGTAGTGAGGACTTCAGTCCTTCTTTCCGAGGACTAAAGTCCTCACTACAAACCTATTTTACAGGTTCGTAGTGAGGACTTCAGTCCTTCTTTCCGAGGACTAAAGTCCTCACTACAAACC
>NZ_JAHREU010000036.1:0-17218 GCF_020883145.1 Microcoleus sp. CAWBG27 | reverse complement strand
AGTGAGGACTTCAGTCCTTCTTTCCGAGGACTAAAGTCCTCACTACAAACCTATTTTACAGGTTCGTAGTGAGGACTTCAGTCCTTCTTTCCGAGGACTAAAGTCCTCACTACAAACCTATTTTACAAATTATCAATATATGTCTCAATCAATTCTCGAATTCGATCGCACTTTTTACTCATATCCGTGCACTTCGCGAGTAGCAATTGACGATTTAAGCCTCAAAATCCCCGCCGGGAAGCGCTGCGGGCTCATCGGTCAAAACGGTTGCGGCAAAACCACCTTATTTTTGCTAGCAAATGGCTTGTACCAACCGCAACAGGGCATCATTAGCTGGGAAGGCGAACGGTTTAGTTACGATCGCCAATCTCTCATGAAACTGCGCCAACAAATCGGACTCGTCTTTCAAAATCCCGAACATCAGCTAGTTGCTTCCACAGTCGAAGAAGACATCTCCTACGGATTGTACAATCTAGGATTGCCAGAATCCGAAATTGCTCAACAGGTAGAAAAGGCGATCGAGGAATTCAACTTAAGCGAACTCGCCCGCGAACCAATCCACAACCTTAGTTTAGGACAAAAAAAGCGCGTTTCCATCGCCGATATCATGGTACTCAAACCCAAACTGCTGCTGCTAGACGAACCTACCGCCTATCTCGATCCGCGCCACACCAAACAACTGATCGGTTTGCTGCAACAAATTCACGCAGCCGGAACCACCATACTTTTAGCAAGTCACGACCTCGATTTCATCTACCGCTGGGCGGATTGGGTGTTTGTGATGGATGGCGGAAAACTGATTCTAGAAGGGACACCGGAAACGGTTTTTGCCCAGCGGGATGTCTTGGAACAATTGCAACTTGGCGTACCGCTGGCGATCGAGCTAATCGACCAAATAAAGGATCTCATTGAAAAAAATCCTAACTCAAAAATGCCCGCTTTCGAGGAATTGCAACAACAAATTTTACAAACCCGCAGACTGCTGTAAAAAGCTTTCAACAGTTGACAGTTGACAGTTGACAGTTGACAGTTTAAGAGCGACCTCTACCTATAAGTCCGAGGATTGAAACAGTGAATAATTTTGTTTTATTTCCCCCTCGAAGGAGGAGACTTTAAACCCATTCTTCTTGATAAAAAACTTTTATGTAAGGTACGCATTTCGCACCTACTCAAATCAACTGTCAAGGGTGGATCTAGTTTTTGAAGCCTGAAGAAGCATCACCGCATATAAGTTATTAGTTATAATCCCATATTCACGGAGGTGATGCTATAGCCCCTACGGATATATTTGTCAAAACCAGATGCACCCACTGTCAACTGTCAACTGTCAACTGTCAACTGTTTAACGATCGTACCAAAGTTGCAGCGCCAACCGATGAACTTCGCGCCAACTAACATTTTTAAGTCGGGCAATTTCCGCACAATCTTCGTATTCCGGCTGCACGTTAACAATCGTTTCTCCTGACTTAGCAACTTTTATTTGCACTTCGCCGTACTCTGTTTGAACCTTCTGAATTTCTCGATCCAAAATAGTTCTCTGTTGAGTCGATCGCCTAATTCCCAGAGTAGTAGTCTCTCGAAACATCACAGCTTCGCAAGCATCCTGAAATTCGGGATGACAAATCACACTTAACAAAACCCCCAAGCGCGACTTTTTCATCACAATTGGTGTAGTAAAAACATCCAGAGCTCCCGCGAGAAACAAAGCATCAAAAACATAGCCGATCGCCTGCGGGTTTAAATCATCAATTTGCGTTTCCAAAACACAGACTGTTTCTTGGGAATTGGGCATCGGGAATTGGGCATTGGGAATTGGGCATTGGGCATTGGGCATCGGGAATTGGGAATTGGGCATCGGGAATTGGGAATGACTACCCGTCTTTCCTCCACTCTCCCCCTCTCCCAATCTCCCCCTCTCCCCTTCTGATTTCTCCCCAATCCAGAGGCGCAAAATATTAGGAATTGCCAGATTTCGCGAACCTGCACCCAAACCAATTAACTCAACTTGCATCGGCGGCGGCGGGCCAAAAGCAGAGGCGAGAGTACAGGCGATCGCAGTACCCGTAGGAGTGCACAATTCGCGATCGATTCCATTACTATAAACCGGTACTCGGTGCGTTTCCCACAACCGCATCACAGCAGGCGTCGGCACAGCTAACCTACCGTGGGCCGCCTTCACCGTACCCCCACCAGTCGGCATCGGCGAAAAGTAAAACTCCTGAATATCCAACCAATCCAAACCCAAACAAGTACCGACAATATCAATAATTGCATCCGCAGCCCCCACCTCGTGAAAGTGAACCTCACTGGGGGGAATACCGTGCACGGCAGCCTCTGCATCTGCTAATTTGCCAAATACAGCCAAACTCCACGCTTGCACGCGCTGAGGCAATTTTGCAGCGACGATAATCTGCTCAATTTCTGGTAAGTGGCGGTGATGAGTGTGGCTAATTTCCGCATCAGCTTCGCCGTGACTGTGAGAATGTTCTTCCCCGTGATGGTGGTGGTGGCGCGCATCGAAAGTCGGCGATTCAGTTTCCGAGGGATCGAGGGCGGAGTCAGCAGCCAGATTGTTTGATTTTAAAGGCAAATCGGCAGCTAAATCCACATAAAATTTAGTTGCTTGTTGAGTATTGCGGTGAACTAATTCGGCGCGCAATTGGTATTCAGTCGAAATGCCTAGTAAATGGAGTTTTTCGATTAGGTACTCTAGGGGAACCCCCGCGTGTACAAGAGCTCCGAGGCACATATCGCCAGCAATGCCGGTTGGGCAGTCAAAATAAGCTATTTTATTCATTATTAGCAATTAATTTTCAACATTGATTGTTTTAGCACATTTGTCGATCGCCCACTTAGCCTGGAATATATTAACATGGCAATTATTTACGGACTGCATCCAGTTGCACCCCAGAAAGACCGGATCGAGAAGATTACAAAAGCTCTCAAAGATGGGGCAGTGATGCTTTATCCCACAGATACAGTTTACGCGATCGGCTGCGATCTCAACTCCAAATCTGCCGTAGAACGAGTCAGGCGGATCAAGCAACTATCCAATGATAAGCCTTTAACATTTTTGTGTTCCTCATTGTCAAATATCACCGAGTATGCTGCCGTCACCGATGAAGCATACAGAATCATCAAACGGTTAATCCCCGGGCCCTATACATTTCTGCTACCAGCTACCAAGTTAGTGCCCAAATTGGTAATGAACCCAAAACGCAAAACCACAGGAATTCGCGTTCCCAACCACCCGCTTTGTTTTACACTTCTAGAATCTTTGGGAAATCCGATTATTTCCACATCTGCTCACATTACCACTGATGATGAAGGTGCTGCACCAGTACCTGCTGCAAAAACAGAAAGCTTTGGCAAAGCCGAACTATTTGACTGTTTTTTAAAGTTAGTAGATATCATTGTCGATGATGATTCCGATCCAGGATATCAAGTTTCTACCATTCTCGATTTAACAGAAAGCGAACCAATTGTGGTTCGTCGCGGCTTGGGATGGGAAGCCGCAGCCGCTTGGGAATCAGATTAAAAGTTGAGGGACACAACATTGTTCATCAGTGTCAACAATTGCCGAAAACCTTTGTATTTCAGGTTGGCATCCAAGTCTAGATCCCCCTAAATCCCCCTTAAAAAGGGGGACTTTGAGAAGAATCTTGTCCCCTCCCTTTAGTGTCAACAATTGCCTAAAACCTTTGTATTTCAGGTTGGCATCCAAGTCTAGATCTCCCTAAAGCTCCCTTGAAAAGACCCACTTGGAAAATAATCTTGTCCCCCCCTTATTAAGGGGGGTTAGGGGGGATCTGGCCTCGGCGGCAAACAGAAGTCGATGAGTACATTCGGAATTCAAGTTGACACTAATAAACAATGTTATGTTCTCTATCTTCAGCAACTTGTTCAAATCGTACCAACAACCTTAAGCCTCCACCTTAACTCCTTTCCAAAAAGCAACATATCCTGCAATATTTTTAGCAGCATCTTTCGGAGTAGGATAGTACCAAGCAGCATCCTTATTAACTTGTCCGGCGACTTCAACACTGTAGTAACTAGCAACACCTTTCCAACCGCAAGTAGTGTGAGTGCTGCTATCTTTGAAATACTCGCGGTTGATGGCATCCGCCGGGAAATAATAGTTATTATCTACCATTTCGCACTTATCGCTCTCGGCCAAAACGGCACCATTCCAAATTGCTTTCGGCATCGGTTTATCTGCTTAAATTGAGATTCTCAAATATTGTAACTGTATTTGTGCTCAAAAGACCTAGAATAAGGTAGAAGTCAACAACCAATTACTGCAAATGTCAGGGTCGAATCCGCCAACATCTCTCGCGCCCTCATCCCTCGAACAATCCCTCAAACATTTCTTTGGCTATGACTCTTTCCGCCCCGGGCAGCGGGAAATTGTCGAAGCTGCTTTACAACAACGCGATATGATGATTGTCATGCCGACTGGCGGTGGCAAATCTTTGTGTTTTCAATTACCGGCTTTGTTGAAACCGGGATTGACGGTGGTGGTTTCGCCGCTGATTGCCCTGATGCAAGACCAGGTGGAAGCTTTGCAGGATAATGGGATTGGGGCGACTTTTCTCAACAGCACTTTGAGCGCGATCGAAACCCGATCGCGCGAAACAGCAATTCTCGAAGGTAAAATTAGACTGCTGTACGTTGCGCCCGAACGCTTGCTGGGCGAGAGATTTTTACCGTTTTTAGATATAGTAGCTTCTAAGTTAGGAATTTCGGCATTTGCGATCGACGAAGCCCACTGCGTTTCGGAATGGGGGCACGACTTTCGACCAGAATACAGGCAAATGGAGCGAGTGCGCGATCGCTATCCCGACATCCCCATTATGGGACTAACCGCCACCGCCACCGAGCGCGTCCGCCAAGACATCATCCAGCAGCTAAACCTGCGAAATCCCTACATCCACGTCGCCAGCTTCAACCGCCCCAACCTATACTACGAAGTCCGCCAAAAAACCAAGCACAGTTTTGCCGAAGTCTTGCAAATCATCCAAAAAAAAGGCGGATCGGGAATCATCTACTGCCTCAGCCGTAAAAAAGTTGACGAAGTTGCCTACAAATTGCAGCAAAACGGCATCCAAGCCTTACCATACCATGCCGGAATGAGCGATGTAGATCGATCGACCAATCAAACCCGGTTCATCCGCGACGACGTACAAGTAATGGTAGCAACAGTCGCCTTCGGAATGGGAATCAACAAACCCGACGTGCGGTTTGTAATTCACCACGACTTACCCAAAAACCTAGAAGGATACTATCAAGAATCAGGCCGCGCCGGCAGAGACAACGAACCATCCCACTGCACCTTATTTTTCGGATTCGGCGATGTCAAAACCATCGAATATATCATCGAACAAAAACCCGACGAACAAGAACAAAGAATAGCCCGCCAACAGTTAAGGCGAGTAATCAACTATGCAGAATCCACCAATTGCCGCCGCACAGTCCAACTAAGTTATTTCGGCGATTCATTTCCCGGCGATTGCGGCAACTGCGACAACTGTTGCAACAAAAAACCCGTAGAAGACTGGACGCTTGAAGCCATGAAATTTCTTTCCTGCATCGCCAGGTGTCAAGAGAAATTCGGGATGAATCACATTATAGACGTGCTGCGAGGTTCAAAAAGTCAAAAAATATTGCAATACCAGCACAACCAACTTTCCACCTACGGCATCGGCAAAGATAGAAGTCCAGACGATTGGAAAAGATTGAGCCGTTCGCTGATCAACCAAGGTTTTTTAGATGAAAAAACAGACGGCTTTCCCATTTTAAAACTCAACGAGAAAAGTTGGGAAATCATGAAACGCCAGCGCACAGTCGAAATCGCCATCGAAGCCCAGCGGGAAGTACAGGGAAGAACTCGCTCTCTAGCTGTAGAAGTCGAAGGTTTATTTTCGATATTACGAAGTCTCCGCAAACAAATTGCCGACGAACAATTTGTACCGCCCTACGTAGTTTTTGCTGATAGAAGCTTGCGAGACATGGCAGAAAAACGCCCGCAAAATCTCACCGAATTTGAGGAAGTTTACGGCGTCGGTAGCAACAAGCGAGATAAGTACGGCAAAGTTTTCTTAGAGGCAATTCACGCTTTTTGCCAAGAACAAGGATTGCCAACAGGTGCAGCATCTGCTGCCGCCAATCTTCCCACTCTTGCTAATGCTCCCTCTTATTCGCAGATGCAAACCTGGGAATTGTACCGCCAAGGTTTAACGGTTCAAGCCATAGCCAATGCGCGGGGCATGAGTCCCACTACTATTGCGGGACATCTGGTAGAATTGATGGATATGGGCAAGGAAGTTGATATAAATTTGTTGGTAGAATCGGAAAGCCAACAGGCAATTGTCCAAGCAATTGAAGTTATTGGAGATGAAAGATTGAGAGCGATTTATGAATATTTGCAAGAACGTTATACGTTTGAGGAAATTAAGTTTGTGCGTGCTTGGTGGCGGCAAAATTATGTCAGTTTTTAACCGCAGATGTATAGCAGCGATCACAAAGATAAGGTACGTTGTTGGGCTTCAGCCCTTCTTGGTTTAAGTGGTTATATAAGCCGTCAGTTATACCTCATCGATAAAGGCTATATGTTGATTAACGCTGATGGACGCAGATAATTAATGGGAGGGCAAAATGAGAATTAAGAAATTAGCTTTTTGGGATAATTTACGAGAGTGGCGTTTTGAACCGATCGACTTTTCCAATTTGGCTTTATTAGTTGGTGTCTCCGGTGTCGGCAAAACACAAATTTTGAAAGGGATTTTTAATTTACAAAAGATAGCAAATGGTTTTTCGCTAAACGGTTTAGCGTGGGATATTACATTTTCCACAATCAATGATGTAGAATATCGCTGGAAAGGCGAATTTGAAACAAGAAAAAATCCGGTACTAATGCCTGACGAAGATGAATCCAATAATTTTAGGATTGTTCAAGAAAAAATATTCAAGAATGGAGATATAATTATAGAAAGAAATTCGACAGAAATAAAATTCAAAGGAAACACCACTCCAAAATTATCACCTTTTCAAAGTGCTGTTCAAATTTTTAATCCAGAAGAAGATATTTCACCAGTTCAACAAGGGTTAAATAAAATCATCTACAGCGATAACTTTAATTTTAAAAGCTCTTTCAATGTATTTTTGGGTCTACCTCAAAGTTTAATTTCAATTAATACCGTCTTAGGTATACCTCAAAGCTTAATGTCAATGTTTTCAACAAGTGATTCTTCATTAGATAGTGTTAAATCAAGTAATTTGCCAATTTTTATTAAAATGGCTTTAATCGCTCGCTATTACCCAGAAGTTTTAAATAAAATTAAGCGAAAATTTGTTGATGTATTTCCTCAAATTGAAGATGTTAGAATAGAAGCTGTAGAGAATGATAAAAATTCATCATCTCCAAGCTTTCCAATTCAAATCAAAGAAAAGGGTGTTAACGATTGGATTTTTCAAAATAACATTTCTTCAGGAATGCTGAAGACTCTCATTCATATTGCCGAACTATACTTGTCGCCAGAAGGCACTGTAATCTTAATCGATGAATTTGAAAATAGCTTGGGAATTAACTGTATCGATGTGGTGACAGATTTGATTGTGGAAAACCGAAATATACAATTCATTCTTACCAGCCACCATCCTTACATAATCAATAATATTGGGATGGAACACTGGAAAATAGTCACTCGCAAAGGTGGGGTTGTAACTGCGATAGATGCTAAAGATTTGAACTTGGGAAAATCAAGGCATCAAGCTTTTATGCAACTGATTAATCTAGAAGAATACAGCGAGGGAATCAAAGTTTAATGAATCTGTATTTTTTAGTCGAAGGAACACAATCGGAGAGAAAAGTTTATCCTGCTTGGCTGGCTCATCTTTTACCGGAATTGCAGCGAGTTGACAATTGCGATGATGTGAACGAAAAAAATTATTACTTGATTAGCGGGGAAGGATATCCTTCCTTATATAATTTTATCCCGCCTGCGATCGCAGAAATCAACTCAAACGGAAAATATAGCTATTTTGTAGTGTGTCTGGATGCCGAGGAAAATACTGTTCCTGAACTCGCAACTGAAATTGATGAGTTTTTAAGTCAGCAAAAATTGAAATTAAACAATGCAGAACTTGTGCTGATATTTCAGAATCGATGCTTGGAAAGTTGGCTGCTAGGCAATCGGAAGATTTATTCTAAAAATCCTCAAGACAAACCTTTATTAGATTATACTAGATATTATGATGTTTCAGTTAACTGTCCTGAAAATATGGGCAGCTATCAAGAGTTTAATACTCACGCTCAGTTTCACGGAGCTTATTTGAGAGCCTTATTTGAAGCTAAAAATATTACGTATTCTAAGAAACGACCCGGAGATGTACTCCAGCCATTTTATTTGGAACAGCTATTGACAAGAATTCAAGTGCAGCCAGAACAATTGACTACTTTTCGCCAGTTTATCAATTTTTGCAATATAGTTAAATCCAAATTGCAGCATTAAATGGCAATTACAGAAATTACGCAGAACAGCTATAGCCTTTCTCAAAAAGATGAGGTATAATTTGCAGGTTGTATAACCGCTTAGACTAAAGAGGGCTAAAGCCCAACAACGTACCTCATCTTTTTGAGAATCGGTATATATATAAGTCCATGTACTAAGCGAGAAACGATATTAGACTTATCTGTGCGGAGTTCGCACTCTACACTTTACAATTGTACAATAAATAGTTAACCTCATTAGCCAGCCATTCGTTAAACAGATTGTGTAATATTTCTTGATAGCGTTCAGGGGTTAATTCCGCTGGGATAAACTTTTCAACCATGAACAAGTGATATCCTCGCTCTGTTTCAATTGGACGGATCACTTCTCCGGGTTTAGCGCTGAATACGGCGACGGCTATGTCTGGTTTTAAAGCCCACCGATAAACCTGGCCTTCGCAACCACATAAATGCCGGCGAGTTTCGTCAATGTCGTAAAGATGGGCAGCATCAAAAAAGCTGATTTCTCCTTCTTGAATTTCATAAAATATTTCTTGGGCAAGTTGTATGTTGGCAACAATTATTTGATAAAGAATTATTTGATCGAATTGCAATTTGCTTTGCACGAAAATCTTTTCTACGTCTTTGGCAAATAAGTGTTCTGCTAATTTTTGCCAGAGAATTCGATCGCAAATTCCGGCCTCTAAGTCTTCTACCGAAATCATCTGCTCCGCCAGCCAAGCAATCGTATCGGAGGCTTTCTCCAGACGCTTCTCGCGCCGCAGCTTGTCGCCCGCAACTTGGATTTCTTCGGGAGTCACAGTTAACCCCCGTTCCTCGGCTGCTTTGTCAATAACTTTTTTCTGCAAAACTTGTTGACAAAATTGCTTTAATTGCCGTTCTTTTCTGAGTAGTTTGATAATTTCACTTGATTCAATCAATGGCTGGTAAAAGTCTTTCATCTTTCTCTCTCAAGCTATAGAAGTTGATTGAACTCATGCCCCCGAGGCTTCCTGCGGGGGAGTTCGCGTTAACGGCTAGCTACAAGGTTTGATTTGGCAAACTGATGAAATCAGCATTGGTTAAAGTTGTTGCACCTGCTGGGTTTATTGTTCCCAAAACAACGGCTAAAATTCGATCGCCATTATTGGAACTAAACTTGACCAGAGTTGCGTCTGCGGTACCGTTACCGTCAGTATCAAACGCCACCAGTGCAATATCTGTGGCAGAAAGTCCGCCTGTGAGCCCGATTTTATCACCTTCAGCGGCATTGAAATCAAGCAGTATATCGGCTAAAAATAGATTAGCCACTGAACTCGCTGTTTCAGGTCTAAATGCAAAGGTATCAGCGCCGGTACCTCCAATCAATGTATCGATGCCGAAGTCGCCACACAGAAAATCGTCGCCGTTGCCGCCAATCAGCAAATCTTGACCTCTTCCTCCCCGCAAAGTGTCGTTTCCATCGCCTCCTTCGATCGTATCGCTACCTCTGTTACCTTTGACAAAATCGTCGCCACCTCCTGCGATAATTCGATCGAACCCGCTACCACAAGTAATCACATCAATGTCGCTGGTTCCCTGCCAATATCCGTCACCGTTGCTGTCGTAGGTAACAGTTAATTCCGCTACTACCTCAGGATTGTTTTCTGGGGCTGGAGTTGTATCAGCATTGCTGTTGTTGGTACTGTTATCGGGAAGTGCGATCGACAAATTGCTGGTACTGTTATCTGTTGGCTCAGCAATTATCGTACTGTCACCGCCAGCACCCGTACTGTCTGGAGGCAAATTAGAAGGACTTGAATTGCTAGAAGTTCCGTCAGTCACCGAATCAAGCGGCGCACCATCATTATTATTTGACGGTGTTGGAGTTGGCGCTGGTGCTAGTGTTGGAGCTTTCGCAGGTGTTAGCCGTATTGGTGTTGGTATTGGCGCTGGTGTTGGTGTTGGTGTTGGCGCTGTGATATTAATTGCCGGTGCAGAGTCTGTAGCAGCCGCCGCTGGAGTTGGCGCTGGAGTTGGCGCTGGAGTTGGCGCTGGAGTCGGCGCTGGAGTCGGCGCTGGAGTCGGCGCTAGAGTTGGCGCTGGTGTTGGCGCTGGAGCCGAAGCAGTGGCGATCGCAGCCGGCGGAGTTTCTAAACCACTGCTAGCTGAGGCGATCGCACTACTAGAAGTGCCACCGGGACTCCATGCTGTCTGAGTGCTGGTGCTGCTCCCAGTCGGAGAAGTCGCTGTCGCGCTGCTGGTGCTGCTCGCACCGCTGCTGTTTCCTAACGGCGTAGGTGTTGGTGTTGGCGCAGGTGTTGGCGCAGGCGCAGGTGTTGGTGTTGGTGTTGGCGTAGGTGTTGGCGCAGGTGTTGGTGTTGGTGTTGGGGCAGGCGCAGGTGTTGCTGCTGGGGCCGAAGCAGTGGCGCTAGTAGTTGGGGGCGCGACAGTAGAAGCACTCGCTGTCGCGCTACCACTGCTTGATGTAGCCCCGGGAGCATAAGCAGTCTCGCTACTTGTACTGTTTCCCATCGGGGAAGTGGCTGTCGCAGTGCTGGTACTGCCCGCACCGCTGTTATTTACAAAGGAACTAGACTTGCTGGAAGCGCTGGTGCTGCCGGTACCAGAGTTATTCGCCACCTGCGAATTCAAGGTGTTTAAACTATTGTTGTTTCCAACAATATTTTTTAATGGATCAGATGAATCTAAGGAAGGCATCGCGATTTATCTCCTTTTAGCTATAAAGACGAAAAGCACTTGCGCGAACACCGATACTGCCAATTTCCAATGAAAATGTATGATTTTGAAGAGTGCGAAGCAATTGCTTTTGACTTCTGACTAAAGACTGAAATGTTTTTAATAAATGAATCTCGATCTATCCCGAAAGTTGGAGGGGAAACAACAGTTGACAGTTGACAGTTGACAGTTGACAGTTGACAGTTGACAGTTGACAGTTGACAGTTGAGTGTTTAAACAATACCGATGCAACCGGAAACGATATTATTAGGACATCGGGGTTTAAAACCCCGTCCTTATAGGACGGCTTTTCCCGAAAAGTGCTCTGTCAGGAATTCTCATGTATTTGGTAGACATCTTCCCGGACAAATATGTGGCAGAATAAAGGCATCAGACAAGATGTAAAAACCTACCCCCGGACTGGGGGAAAGTCTACGCTCAAAACACTTTTAAGGAGATATGACTACGCACTTAAGCGTGCTCTTTTGTGCAAATGTAGTCAGCCTGGGAACCCTATAAATAGGGATATTAAGACTGAAAAGTCTTAAGAATCCTCGCACCTTTAGGTCGAGGAGTGTCAATGACCTAAATATATCTGGACTAATTAGACCTGTGTTGCCAATTTGGCAGAATTGTCTGAGTTGCTTTGGGATGTGGGTGCAGGCTGTGGCTCGATCGCACTCCCATGGATGCGGACGGCGGTGCAGACTGTGGATCGATCGCACTCCCATGGATGCGGACGCGGGTGCAGGGCGATCGCGATGCGATCGCCCTGCACCCAACTCGATACTAAAAAAGGCTGAAGTCCTGACTACCAGATTTGCAAGTTAGTGTGGCAAGTCCATCGCCTTTACACTAACAGTCTCAAAAGCATAGTTTGCTCCTGTTCCAGAATGAAATTTTACTTTCACTTTATCAAAGCCTGCGTAGTAAACATCAACACCAGCTAGAGGATTAGTACCGCTCGCTATAGCTGTTCCTGTACCCCTTGCTTTCGTAACTTTACCGTGGTTGCCAAAAATAACGTCTGTAGCCGTCAAAGTGTTTCCACTATCCACTGATGCAAAAGCATCCAACGCCAATAAAGCACCACCTAAAATTAAGTCATTTTCTGAAACATTTTCGAGATAGGACAAATCAGATAGCCACATAATTCTCCTTATTTTCAAACTAAACTACTAAGCAGGTATGGGAGTTTTTTGTTCCGAAGTAATTACTGTTTTATCTTGACCTTGTTCTTGCAGCACCAGAGCCAAATTATAGTGAGCCTCTGCGAAATCTGGTTTCATAGAGATAGACTGCCGGTAGTAGGCGATCGCAGTTTTCAAATCACCCACTTGTTTGCATTTGGAGCCGAAATCATTGTTCAGTGCCGCGTAATGAGCTTGTTTCTCTGGGGAAAGCTTTCCTTGAGCATGAAGTGCATTGGCTAAGCTCACCTCAGCTTCAACGCAATTAGGCTGTAGTTCAAGCGCTTTTTGATAGCAGGCGATCGCATCTTCCCATTTGCCTTGCTGCTGTAGAGCATAGCCAAGGTTATTGTATGCAGCGATCGCATCAGGCTGCAAAACTAGGAGTTGATGATACGCTTCTATCGCCTCGGGCAACCTATCCTGAATTTGATATAAATTCCCCAAACTAAATAAAGCCTTGATAGAATTGGGTTGAATTTTCAGTAAATCTTTGAAGAGATTTTCGGCAGTTTGATACTCGCCTTTTTGCCTCATCAACACCCCCAGTCCGTAAAGTGCCTCTGGGTGATTTGACTGAGCTTTCAGAATCTGACAGTATCCCTGTTCAGCTTTGGTGAGTCGGTTCGAGCGATGATCCCGAATAGCTAGCTGAAGCGCTAAAGGAATAATATTTTCAACATCCTGTTGTCTGTTATGCTTGTACTGGGCTACGATATGTTGAATCTGGCGATCTTTAGCTCCAAAAGAATACTTGTATTCCTCATTCCCCATTAAGAAGTCGTACACTTTAAAGCCATTTTGAATCGCGTATCGGATCGCATCAGCATGGAGGATCAGTCCAGGTGGAGGATTTTTAAAGGTTTGATCGCGACCTGTAATCGCAAATAGCATGGATTTTTGCGGAAAATCCATAAAATTGGCGATCGCCCCTAAAGGTCTATCTCCCTTCCACAGAACCGAAAGATACAGACAGTTATGTTCAAAACAATGATGTAAAATCAGGCGATTGTAAGCCATGACCGACTCAAAGGTATCCCCTTTTTGCTTTTTCCATCTTGCCTCCCATAAGTTGAGTAGTATCTCAATATGAGAATCCAAATTCTCTGAGTTAGCGTAGGTGATAGAAAGCTCGTCAGAACTTTCAACCTGCCTTAAAAAGCGTCTGATTTTTTGGCGGGTATTCGTACCGACATAATTTTGCAGATATTCATCCCAGTCATCTGGTAATGAAACATAAGGGGAAAGATAAAGATCTGGATCTTCTTCCTTCACACTTTTAACGCACAGTTGACTGAGATCGAAACTATCTTCTGAGAAACTACTCAAGAAGAGAGACATCCGCGTATCCGTTTCTAGAATACTTTTTACATTGAAAGTAGACCATGCTAACTGTTGCTGGATGTAAGCAGCAAAAGCAGGAACTGCCTCTTCTTCATAACCAGGCAGGCAAATAAGTCCTGTGTAATCTGCCATACTATTTCCTGCCATGCAAATTTCTGTTTCAAAGCCGCCTCCATCCTGGTGTGTTAATAAAATTTTCAGAGGAAAAAAGGCAACATAGGATGAATCAGATGAATCATCGGTATCTGGTTTTGCAGCTAATATGAACCACGGCTCATGCACCACCTCCAACCATCCAGACAACCAAATCCAGGATAAGAAAAACTGAGCTTGACAATCGGCAGCGTATACATAATCCCAATTTTCTCGGATTTTCTTAAATGTTTCAAAATCATCAATTTTCTCAATCTGCATATCATTTTATCCTTAGCAAAATATTTCGATACTTGTCGGTTAAGACTAGAGCCTCCCCAAGCATCCTGAGAGGATTTATGACCATAAAGAATTGCTTGAAAGCCTCTGGCTTTGAGGGAGAAATTAAAATCAGACTATTCATTACTCCAATCATCTTCCTTCTAGGTAGAGGTCGCTCTCCCATGGTCAACTGTCAACTGTCAACTGTCAACTGTTGAAAAGTATCTTGTACAACATCAAATTCTCAGTATCGATCGCCTTCTGATTGGATGAGACTATTAACGCCAAAAAAATTAACGCCCAAAAAACGAAATAGAAGTGCTGCGAAATGTAGATGAAGCAGTTTGGTCTCCATTTGTTCCATAGGCTGTGCCTGTTGCCTTGGCTCTACTAAACTGAAGACTACCAAAGTCTTGAACCGTTGTGTTGGCTCCAGTATTTGTATAAGTATCATCACCAGTGGCAAATGCACCTACAACAGCGATGGCATATCCAGGCCCTGCTTCTGTTGTGCCGTATGTACTAGCGGAAACTTTGCGACCACCTACTACAATGCTACTTTCGTCAATCGGTTCTAAATAACTTAAGTCTGAGATGATTAATGAATTTTTCATGGGTATCTCACCAGAAGTTTTCAGCAAACTAAATTAATTTCAAATGACTTTAAATAGTCATTTGAAAAAGAGACTAACAAACTCTGTCTAGATCGGTTGATTTCTGGCTGTTTTCAAGAATTGCTATATCGACTTAATCTACTCGGTTATTAAATTTTGTTTTGTTTGGACTGAGTGGATGAAGTCGATATAGCCAGACAATTCAACAACCAAGGATTAGTTAGTAGCAGCGATCGAAACGCTATTAGAAGACCACGGATAGACTGTAGCGAAAGTTTGGGTCAAACTATCTTTGCCGTAAGCATCAGCTTCAGCAGTCGCAAGATTGCCCTCGACATAGGTCTTCGAGAAAACATCTTTCTTGATGGAAAAATACTCAGAGAAATAGATCTTGCTATAATCTTTTCCCAAGTTGAATCCACCAACAACAGAAGATTCAGCAGTTTCCAAGTAGTTCAGGTCAGAAATGATCATGGCTTTTATCCTTTTTGTTTGTGAGTTAATTGCCAGCAGCAACCTGTGCTTGTCCTGTCTGTATTTAATATAGCTGAGTGATTCAGACCTGTGTTGCCATTTTGGCAGATTGATTTTGACTTTCTAACTTGCCAAATCAAATTATTCATGGAATAGAAAGCAATGAAAATAGAGGGCAGTATCAGCTAAGACGCCCTCTATTTTTGCGGTTAATTTCATTCTCGATCCATTCAACTGCCAAGGATTAGTTAGTAGCAGCGATCGAGACGCTATTAGAAGACCACGGATAGACTGTAGCGAAAGTTTGGGTCAAACTATCTTTGCCGTAAGCATCAGCTTCAGCAGTCGCAAGATTGCCCTCGACATAGGTCTTCGACACAACATCTTTCTTGATGGAAAAATACTCAGAGAAATAGATCTTGCTAAAGTCATAGCCTCGGTTGAATCCACCAACAACAGAAGATTCAGCAGTTTCCAAGTAGTTGAGGTCAGAAATAATCATGGCTTTTGTCCTTTTTGTTTGTGAGTTAATCGCTCGCAGCAACCTGTGGTTGTTCTGTATTTAATATAGCTGGGTGATTCAGACCTGTGTTGCCATTTTGGCAGATTAATTTTGACTTTCTAACTCACCAAATAAAGTTGACTGCGGGGATGGATAGCCATGAGAATAGAGGACATCATCAGCTAAGACGCCCTCTATTTTTGCAGTTAATTTCATTATCGAAGCATTCAACTGCCAAGGATTAGTTAGTGGCAGCGATCGAGACGCTATTAGAAGAGTATGGAGTGACAGTAGCGAAGGTTTGGGTCAAAGTATCTGAACCATAAGCATCAGCTTCAGCAGTAGCCAAATTACCTTTTACATAGGTCTTCGACAGAACATCCTTCTTGATGGAAAAATACTCGGAGAAATAGATCTTGCTAAAGTCATAGCCTCGGTTGAATCCACCAACAACAGAAGTTTCAGCAGTTTCCAAGTAGTTCAGGTCAGAAATGATCATGGCTTTTATCCTTTTTGTTTGTGAGTTGATCGCTCGCAGCAACCTGTGGTTGTTCTGTATTTAATATAGCTTGGTGATTCAGACCTGTGTTGCCATTTTGGCAGATTAATTCTGACTTGAACCACCAACAAAAAAAGTAGACAACTCCATCAATCTGAGTAGGGCGGACATGGCTCACTCATGGAAATAATGGGTTATATTTGATTAAAAAAGACTATAAGTCCACAATAGCTGAAATCTGGTTTCTGAGTATAAAGTAATTAATTTGGTTAATGTTGCCATTTTGGCAGATTTATCTGAAGCGCGGATGTTGGCTACTGAAAAACCCGATCGCCCGCCGCTCCTTCCACCAAAAAAACAGGTACACTCAAGGCTAGCGATCGGGCGATCGGGCGATCGACTAAATTAATTGCCCGCCAAATTAAACCAGCGCGCCTTAAATCCTGCAAAAAATCCTTGATTTGGAACATCAACCGCCGGCGCCAAGATATTGGAACCTTCGCCGCCGACTTGGGCGACAAAACCTGCGGTATCTGAGTGCAACTCGCTAACAGCCTCAATTACACAACCACCTCGAACTCCGGCTCGTTTTTCCCTCACGACTTCCACATAATCTAAATCCGCAATTTTGCTAAGCGGCGGCTGAGTTTCCGATTTTCTCATTTGGGTATTTTCCTTGAGCAAGCGGTTAGAAGTGCGGTAGGGGATATAGTCGAGAGGGTTGTAACCCGTGCACCGCAAAAGTAAAAAACAAGCCCAAGAATACTTTCCTGCCAGAATCGCTGAAATTATCTCATCCAATTGTTCGGGTTTAATTCCAATTTGGGAATGATTGGCAGAATGGTTAAATTGCGAATTCATCGTTTTATCCTATTTTGCGTACATTAATTGACTGTGGACTGGAGGGGGGGAGGGAGAGAGGGGGAGAGGGGGGGAGAGGGGGAGAATGGGAGAGGGGGAGAGGGGGAGAGGGGA
>NZ_JAHREU010000035.1:52319-75633 GCF_020883145.1 Microcoleus sp. CAWBG27 | reverse complement strand
TTATTTTAGGTGAATTTGACAAGTATCTGTAACTCTAAAACCGCATAGGTTCAGCCCAAAAGTTTTTGGGCTTCCAGTTTTCACAACTGGTAAAAAAATCAAACCCACATCTGCGGAATGTGGGATAGAAGTTAAGAAAGAGGAGAATCCTGGTAAACGAACAATTCGTCAGCTTTTAGAAAGTGCAAAAAAGGCAGAAATAGAGGAAGAATACACAAAGAAAGAGCTAGCTAAAGCTGCACGAATCAGAGAATTAGAAGCTTTGGCTAAGCGAGAAACGGCTGCTTGGGAAGATATAGACGCTCTTATTCAAAAAGGAACTTCTAGCTCTTACGATGAAGTAGTGCCGTTACTTTTAAACCTCCGAGATTTAGCGGCTCATCAAAACCAAACAGTTAAATTTTTAAAACGGCTTCAACAACTTCACGATCAATATAGCAGTCGCTCTGGATTGAAAAGACGTTTGCTTAAGGCGAATTTATTATAATCCAAATCAAGGTACGTTGTTGGGCTTTAGCCCTCTTTATTTATATCTTGAAAGAGGGCTAAAGCCCAACAACGTACCTATTTTTTCAATACGCAGCGCAGGCTTTTTTCAACCAGGTGATTGTGGCAGTATCGAATACGGGGGCGAGTTTCTCAACTACCGAAGCGTGATAGTTGTTTAACCATTGTAATTGAGTTGTTGACAGCCGATCGACATTTATCAATTTTTGCTCGAACGGAATATACGTCAGCGGTTCAAATCCGTACCAAGCCGTACCGTTTTTAGACGGCATTTCCCTGACAACATAGAGATTTTCGAGGCGAATTCCGCCCCAGCCTGGTTCGTAATATCCCGGTTCGATACTGGTTATCATTCCCGGTTCGAGGGGATATTGGACAAATTTGCTGATGCCGTTGGGGCCTTCGTGACCGGCTAAAAATGCGCCGACTCCGTGGCCTGTGCCGTGTCCGTAATCTAGCTGTTGTTGCCATAATACCGCACGGGCGATCGCATCTAACTGCGATCCGGTTGTACCTTTCGGGAATTGCTGCATGGCACAGTTGATGTGTGCGATTAAAACTGTGGTGTAGTGTTCGATTTGCTGCGTTGTCGGTTCCCCGACTATCATAGTTCTGGTGTCGTCGGTTGTACCGGCTAGATACTGTGCGCCTGAGTCTAGCAGCAGCAATTCTCCTGGTTTGAGCGTGATTTCGGGGCTGGGAGTGCCGTAATGTACGATCGAGCTATTTGCTCCCGCACCTGCGATCGTTCTAAATGTTAAAATATGAAAGTCAGCTTCTTGTTGATAAAAACTTTCGATACTTTCTTTAACATCAAACTCCGTCAGGACTTTACCATTTTCTAGCTGTTCGCTCAACCATTTTAAAGTTAGAGTTTTAGCTCGACTTGCCTTAAAATTAGCAGATTTCATCTGCTCGATTTCCACCGGATTTTTCCGAGCTTTCATCCCTTCCACGGGATTTAACTGAAAAACTATTTCAATGTTATTTTTAGCTTTTTGCTGGTCTAAAATTAACTGGTACGTGCCTGCCGTACTGTGTTTCGAGTCCAATAGCACCCGAACTTGTTTCGGCAAATTAAAACAACGTTCCAAGGTTGATGGATAGTCGGAGTAGGGAAGTAAAGTTGCAACCCCCGCCAATTCTTGCTCGATTTCCGGTGAAACTCGTTCGAGATTTGTGAACAAAAATGCTGCATCTGCCGTGACAATCGCGTAGGATATGAAAATGGGAATGTGGGGAATATCCGAGCCTCGCAGATTGAACAGCCACGCTATTTGATTGAGGTTGGTAATCGGGAGCAAGTCGATGTTGGTTTTCTGCATCGATTCTCTGACTCGGACTAATTTTTGGGCGGCGGTTTCTCCGGTCAGGGATGCTGGTAAGCTAAATATAGGAGATTCGTCAATCGCGGGTAAAGTCTCTGTTGTTTGTCGAACCTTGTCTGCTAAATTCTCCGGTATCGATACGAGTTCAATTCCCGCTGTTGCAAATTTGTTCACCCAATTTTGATATTGCTCTGTCGCTACGGTAAACGGATCGAAACCGAATCTAATTTTAGTTGATTTTTGTGCGGATTCAGTTGCCAGTTTTTCTAAAGTTTCAATTAAGCTTAAATTTCCTTCCAAGCCGAGTTTGGATATTTGAATCAATCCGGCATCGACTTGTAACTCTGCTTGTTCGTAATAGCGGGAATCGACAAACAACCAAGCCGAATTTTTGCCAACCAACAAATCGCCAGCCGAACCCGTAAAACCGGAAATCCAAGCTCGTCGCTGCTTTGCTGCTGGGACTGATAAGTTTAAGTGTTCGTCAACTGCTGGGATGAAATAGCAATCTAAGTCATGGTTTGCCATCAAAGCACGCAAAGTAGCAATTTTTTCAACGGAGGCATTCTCAAGAATGCGTTCAGCTTTAAAGTTAGTTGTAACCATTTTTTGATATCCTATATTACTGATTTAAAATTGTCTTCAAACCTTTCACGAGCCTGCTAATTCCGGCGGTGGCTGTTGCAGTTTCTAGGGCGCCGTAAGCAACGCGCAAATAGCAGCCGCTATCCATACCGAAGGTTGTCCCGGGAAGTACGGCTACATGATGTTCGCGGATTAATCGCTCTACTAATTCCATGGTATCGAGTTCGGTGTCAACTTTCAAGAAAAAGTAGAAAGCCCCGGCGGCTGGCGAAATTGTACACAGATTTTGGATAGTATTGAGTTCGTCTAATACGACTTGGCGTACAAGTGCGATCGCCCTTACATAATTATCGCAGTAACCTCTACCAACTTGCAAGGCTCCCAGGGCTGCATACTGGGAAATTACCGGCGGACAAATTAAGATGGTATCTTGAATTTTCCTCACCGAAACCAGCAAATGCTGCGGAATTACCATATACCCGATGCGCCAACTCGCAAAACCGTAGGCTTTGGAAAGGCTAAACAGGGAAATTGTATGTTCGCTGCTATTGGAAAAAGTTGCGGGCGAACAGTGTTTCGCGCCGTCATAGGTAAAATATTCGTAGGCTTCATCGCTGATGTGATAGATATTGTGTTGGCGGCAAATCTCGTTCACTTCCCGGAGAGATTCAGCAGAATAAACCGCGCCTGTTGGGTTGTTGGGTGAAATGGTGACAATTGCTCGCGTTTTGTCGGTGATTGCTTTTTTAATCGCAGCAATATTGAGTTGATAGTTGGCATCGGTTTCTACTATCACCGGGCGACAATTTGCCATGACAGCCGCCATTTCGTGGTTGAAATAATAAGGTGATTGAATAATAACTTCGTCTCCCGCCGAAGTGATGGCGAGAATCGCGTTGGTAAATCCCATGTTGCTGCCGGCGGTAACAACAATACAATTTTTGTTGTTAATTTCTATGCCGTTATCTGTTTTGAGTTTAGCTGCGATGGCATCTTGTAATTGTGGGATGCCTTCGACAGCTTTGTATTTGTGATTGTCGGGATTTGCGAAGAATTCTGGGATTTTGTTAAATGATTCTGGGGGCGGATTGTAGTAAACTATGCCTTGTCCTAAGGATATCGTTCCCGGATTTTGCCGGATTAATTCGCCAACTACTGGAATGATTGGCGATTGTACCGATTGCATTCGAGTTGGGTGATTTTTCATTCAATTTAACTCTGTTTTTAGGATTAAATTTGTTTGGAGACGGCGGTTGAAACCGCGTCTACACAAGGGAAGTCCGCCTCCGCGGACTGAAGAAAATAACTGAAAAAAACAGCGTAATTTTAACTACCCAGTCTTCAACCCGCGGAGGCGGGTTTTGCTTGTGTAGACGCGGTTTCAACCGCCCTGTCTTCTAAACTCTTTCAACTTCTATTCTAGAGCCTTGCGGGGATTTGAAAACTTTAACTTGGGCGGGCAATCTTTCGCCCAATCCTCTAACGTGGGTAATCACTCCAATCAGCCTTTCTCGCTGCCGCAACGATTCTAAAATTTGAGTGACGCTTTCGAGGGTTTCTGCATCTAAAGTGCCGAATCCTTCATCCAGAAATAAGCTGCCCAGTTGAGCTCCTTGAGATAGTTTTTCTGATAAAGCTAAAGCCATTGATAGGGAAGTGGCGAAGGTTTCGCCACCGGAAAGGGTTCGCACTCGTCTGGCTTCGCCGCCATTCCAATTATCTGTTACCCAGTATTCGCCGTCTTGGTTTTTTAACTTGTAGCGATTTTCGGTTAATTCTTGCAAAATCAAGGTGGCACTGCCGACTAATTCTGCTTCTAAATGTTCTAAGATGTAGGATTGAAATTCGTTGGATTTGAGATTCTGCGCTAGGGTGTGATAGGTTTGCTCTTGTTCTGTGAAATTTGTAATTTGCTGGGACAGTCTTTCGGCTTGTTCGAGGGTTTGGGCTGCTACTTGAATCCACACTAAAAGCTCAGCGCGGTTGTTGTTGGCTTGTTTGAAGTTTTCTTGGGCGGTGTGTTTTGCCGATCGCACTTGTGCTAAAGTATCTTCATCGGTAGTCCTGCCTGCGATCGCCTCGCCTAAATCCTTCGCCCGCGTCTCCAACTGAATTTTTGACTCGCGCACAGACCGAATCGCATTTTCCCACTGCGATTGTTCGCTAACGGGCGCCACCGCTGCTAAAAATGTCTCTTCTGTGAAATCAGCCGCTGTTAATTTTGCTAACCAATCCTGGTTTAACTGCTGTTTGCTGGCTTGGGCTCGTGCAAAAACCTCCCCTGCTTGTTGCTCTCTCTCGGCTGCTTGAATAGCAGTATTTTGAGCGGTTTGATAGGATTTTTCGGCAGTTGTCAGTAGATTTGCCAGCTTTTGCTTGTCTTCTGCTAAGGCTTTTGCTAAATTAGCATAGGGTTGATATTCTGTAATTTGATAAAGCGCATTCACACAACTTTGCAACTGCTGCTTCCGACGGTCTGATTCGGCGATCGCATCTTGATATTCTTGCTGTTTAGCTGCTTGAGCCGTCACCGCAAAATTAAATCTTTGTTCGTAATTGTTATATTCCAAGGATGCGAGTTGGAATTGCTGCTCGGTTTCGCGGTATTGGCGATCGCTATCTGCAAGTATAACCAACTCCTGCTGCAACTGCAAGACTTCCCACTGCGGATTTTCCAGAACTTGAGTGATTTGCTGCTGCAACTGAGCAACTCTCTTCTCTGTCAATTCCAATGCTAGAGCAATTTCTGACTGTTTTTGCTCGCAAGCTGAAACTGCGCTTTTCGCCTCAGCCACCGCCATTTGAGCAGTTGGCAAAACCTGATTTGCAGCCGCCACTTTCCGGCGCAAACCAGCAACATCGACAATCTTAGAAATCGGCAAAGCAGGTAGCAAATCGCTCTCAGGATGCACCCCCCCGCACACCGGGCAATTATCCCCAGCATTCAGCGACATCCTGACAGCAGCAACACTCTCTAAACGCGCCGCTTCCGCATTAGCAGTTTCCACCGCTTCTAACTCGGCACTGCACTCTTTTAGCCTGATTTCTGCTGCTGCTAAATTAGTTGCAACCTGCACGTAATTCTGTTCGGCCATGCCTTTTTCAGCGACAGATTTATTCAACTGTTCGCGCTGAGTTTTTACCTGTTTGGCAATTAGCTGAAGTTCCATCAATAAAGGTGCAACTTCCTGCAATTTTTCAAAACGCTTTCCTCCCGGCGAATAGTTTTCGAGCATTGCCGCTACTTGAGTAACCCGAAAACCAGCCACCTGAATTTTAGTATTAGCAGCGTGCAGTTCTTTATCTGCTACTTGGAGAAAGCGGAGTTTTTCCTGTTGATTGTTCTGGGCGAGGGCAACTTCTTTGTCTAATTGAGTGCGCTGTTCTTCATATACTTTCGCAGCAGCCAGAGCATCTTCGCGAGCCTTAATTTGTGGTGCTAATACCTCAAATTTGGCTTTGGCAGCTTCAAATTGCTGTTGCTCTGTTGCTTGCTCCGAGCGAGCTTTAGTTAACCGCTCTCGCGCTGATAAAGCAGCACTTTCCGCAGTTTTATGCTGACTCCGAGCCGATCGCACTAAAGCCCAATCTCCCTGTAAATGGTTGGCAGCTTGCGCTCTTTCTAAGCGCTGTGCTAAAATTGCTATCTCGGCGGAATTAGCATTTAATTTCGCTAATTCTTGTTGCAACTCTTGCCAGCGAGTGATTTGGGAAAATAGCTGTTCTTCTTCATCCACAGCCTTCTGAGCTTCCATAACAGCGCGCTCGAACTGGGGCAACTGCTGCTCTAAAATCCAAAGTTGCGATCGTTTTAATTCTACCTCATCCGCCGCCGGAGCGCTCAACTCAGCTAACTGTCTTTCCACCATTTCCCGTTCTTGTTTCAGCAACTTCGCGAGTTCGTTTGCTTCCTTCCGCATCTGCTCAAAAATTTCAAAACCCGCTAGCTGCCGCAAAATTTCTCGGCGCTTAGAAGTATCCCCTTTAATAAACTCATCAAACTTGCCTTGAGGCAGAATAATGGCTCTAGTAAAAGTATCAAAATCCATTCCTAAAATCTGTTCAATCGTATTTTGAACAGCAACAATACTCGTTCCCAAAGTTTCCCAAGTGCCATTTTGCCAACTTTCCAAAATCACCTTGTTCTCGGGAGATTTCGGACGAAAACGCCACCTCCGCGTCACCCGATACTGTGCCAAACCCACAGCAAAACGCAACTGCACCTTTAAATTTTCGCTCCCTTGACTTACCAAATCAGCTACTTGTTTGCCACTGCGATTTGTCGTACCAAAAAGCGCGTAAGTCATCGCATCTAGCAGTGAAGATTTACCCGCACCAGTAGCGCCAGTAATTGCAAACAAATCGAGTTGAGAAAAATCTAAACGTTGTTCCCGGCGGAAGCTGGTAAATCCTTCGAGCAAAAGTTCTAGTGGACGCATACTGATTTTAGATTTGGGGATTGGGCATGGGGCATCGGGCATCGGGCATTGGGCATTTTGGCAATTATATTGTTCCGAGTGGTATGGGCTTTTCTTAAGTTTGTTAGGGATAACAGTTGACAGTGAACTCTACCTGGAAGGAAGAGGATTTGATTAAACAGTTGACAGTTGACAGTTGACAGTTGACAGTTGACAGTTGACAGTTTGAGAGCAACCTCTACCTAGAAAGAATAGGATTGAAGTAATGAATAGTCTGACTTTAATGTCTCCCTCAAAGGGTAATGAATAGTCCGATTTTAATTTTTCGCTAAAAGGAGAGGCTTTAAACCAATTATTTTGGTAAAAGTCCACCAATTATCAATTACCTATAGCGGTTCTCAAAAAAGTGATGTATGCTCTCTTTGCCCGATGCCCGATGCCCGATGCCCATGAGTACCTCAGATTTCTGAGAAAGGCTATATTTAACTATTAACTGTTTCCTTAAACTTCTTGTACAAATTCTCAAATCCCTCCAATACAGCGGGTTGTGGTGTCGTTCCCAAGCGGTTTTGATAATAGTTGCAGAACTCTGCTGCGGGATCGAAATTGTTGGGATCGATATTAGTGCTCTCTGTTGGTTCTAGCAGTGCATCCCGATAGCGCGGTTCAATTAACACTGCTTGAGAACAGATTTGCCGCACGCGATCGGCTAATCCGATTTGCGGGCTATCCAATTCGACAATTACCTTCAAATAACCAGGATGATACTGATGAGCTTCTAAAGTAGCATCAAGATTGTCATTATCACATTGAAGCACTTTTAACGGTTTGTGGCAAGCCACAGGTATAAATTCTACCTTTGCCTGACTTCCCGGCTCAACTTCGATCGAGTAAAATCCTTTTTCCTGTTCGGCTTCTCCAAAATCTAACTGAATCAAAGAACCGGAATAATAAGCGGGAGAATTCTTAGCAATCCGCTGGTGAATGTGGATGTGTCCGAGGGCTACATACTGAGCTTCTGGCGGCAGAGTTTGCGATGATAGCAGGTATTGTTCTCGCGTGTAGTAAGCGACTTCGGATTTAGCCAAGCGAGCACCGTCAATGCTCATGTGTCCCATCAGCATATTCACTGTATTGTCTCGAAAATCTGTGGTTAAATTTTGCAGTAAATCTGCTACAATCTCGCGGTAGTCTTGACGGCGGTTGGCGTCGCCGGAGTGCCACAGAGAATTGGCATCTAACAGTCTTTGTTCCGAAGCAAAAGGCATCGCTCCTACGCACAGTTTACCGCTTTTTGTATTCAGAGTAATCGTGCCGCCGTCTGCCGATCGCCTGGGTTTACCCAAAGCGCGAACGCCGGCAAGGGATAGCAGTTGGGCGATGCTGTCGATGCGGGATGCTGAATCGTGATTGCCGGCGATCGCAATTGCGGGAATTTCGGCTGCTTGGAGTCCGCAGAAAAATTGATAGGCAATGCGTTCAGCGTAGGCTGGAGGGTTGGGAACGTCGAAAATGTCACCGGCGACCAAAACAGCATCAACATCGAGCTCCTTGGCTTGTTTCAAAATCTGTTCCAGGGCGATCGCAATTTCAGAAGTGCGATCGATCCCTCGAAAACGTCGTCCCAAATGCCAGTCAGCAGTATGAATTATTCGCATAGTAAGTTCGGCAGTTGACAGTTGACAGTTGACAGTTGACAGTTGACAGTTGACAGTTGACAGTTGACAGTTGATTTGTAGTAGCGGCGGTGGATGGTGCGTGCCCGCCCTTTTAGTTGACAGAAGGAAGAAGACTTAGATAGTAAACTTGAGCGCGAGTTGTATTTTATGTTTGATTAGGTGCAGTGATAGTGGATTTATTTATAAAGTGTACAAGTTAATTTCAAACTGAGATATTCTATCACTTATCTTCACCAGACGGGCGGTTAACTCGAATCAGCATACCTGTTAATGTTTCTAGATTAGAAATAGCCTCATCAATCCGCGCTGCCAGCCGCTCTCTATTTGAATCATCTTTACAAACAATGATACCAGCATGGTCTGGTTGTAATGTATGCAGCTTGATAAAATGACGGCGATTGAGTGTTAAAATAGCGCGATCGATACTCAATGCAAAAGCTAATACTTCGTCATCAGGAATTTTTTGATTAGCATTTCCTGCTTCCTGTACTGTCAGGACATCGTGACCTAAAGTCCTTAGAAATTCTACAATTCGCCTTGGGTATTGTTCATCTGCATAAAAACGTGCCACTTTTTAATCCTCCTCATTTTCTTGAATTGCTGTTTCAATCTCGTCAGGATATGCCTCAGCATAAGCCCAAGCATTTGCCAAGTCAGCGGCACGCAGAGTCGGATAATCTTCTAATAGTTCAGATTCCGAAATACCTAAACGGCGAGCATTTACCAGCACCCAAACAGGAATGCGCGTTTGTCTGATACAAGCATCGCCGCCGCACACGCCAGGAGTCTTTTGAATTCCCGACCAAAAGTTAGTTAAGCTTTGGGCTAAAATTTGTATGGCTTGAGTCTTTTCTTCGGGACTTAGCGCCAGGAGTTGCGGTTGTAATTCTTTTAGTGTCATGTTCGTTATTCGTACTAAGTGGTAAAAAGTATATGTTTGGTACTTGTCAAACTATTCTAGCACTTGCTACCCAGATTTATTCAGCCTATTTAAGTTCCAATTGTCTGGTACGCATTACCAGCCAAGAATAGAGAATAATGTAACTCACAACTTCATTAAACAAATACAAAAACCTGCACTTTTAATCCTCCTCATTTTCGTGAATTGCTGTTTCAATCTCATCAACGTGTGCCTCAGCATAAGCAAAAGCATTTACCAAATCGGCAGCACTCAGATCTGGATGACCTTCTAAAATATGAGCATCGCTAGCACCTTGACGGCGATAACTTATTAACAGCCAAACAGGAATGCGAGTTTGTCTGATGCAAGCTTCGCCACCCATTACGCCGGGAGTCTTTTGAATTCCCGACCAAAAGTTGGTTAAGCTTTGGGCTAAAAATTGTATGGCTTGAGTCTTTTCTTCGGGACTTAGCGCCAGGAGTTGCGGTTGTAATTCTTTTAGTGTCATGTTCGTAATTAGTGATGAAAATCTACGTTTTGTCACCATCAAACTATTCTAGCACTTGCCACCCAGATTTAATTCAACATATTTAACGGTAAATCGTAGGCTGCACCGCCAGCACCAAATCCGAGAACAATGTATAGCGTTTCTCAAAAAGATGAGGTATAACAGACAGCTTGTAAAACCACTAAACTATTAGGGCTAAAGCCCAACAACGTACCTCATTTTTCTGATAACAGCCATAACTCAAAACTTTTATTCAACAGGCTTCACATCGTGAAACAGAGTATAATCAACCACTCGCGAACCATCCGGTTGTCTGTGAATAATATCTACAAACCGCATATTCCACACAATTTCTGACGCTACAAAAGAATGTCTGGCGTGAATTGTTTGCGAAACTGTGTCGTCAATTCCCGTTAGCGTAATTACAATTTCGGCTTGCTGCTCGATCAAATCTTTGGCGGTAAGTTGGTACAAAGGACTGTTCTCATCAATTGCGTGCATCACCGTCCAAGTTAAGGCAAAAATAGGAGATTGACTCCGGATTAATTGCAAATCGTAAAAACGCCGCATATATTCTCCTTCCGAGGTTACTTCGTCGCGGATCAAAGTAGCTCGCTGTTGCGCTTCTAAAATTTGGTTGAAGCGCTGATTTCCTGCGCGGTACATCAGAGTCGGAACGCCGTTGAAAGGAGCGATTATAGCTACGCGGCTGAAGATAACTCTAGCACTTGGTCGAGAAAATCTCGAAAAAGCCAGTCCCGTTACCATAGCGACTCCCCACAAACCAAAAAACGCTTCGATCGCAACTATAGTGTTAGCGTACTCCGTCCGCGGATACATGGCACCGTAGCCGATTGTCGCCATTGTTTGCACGCTGAAATAAAAGGCATCTTTGAATGAACCGGGCCGTGCATTAGCAATACAATCTCCTCCCGCTAAGTAAGCTAAGGCAAATAAAGAATTTGTCAGTACATACGACAGACAAATCAGCATAAAAAATTGCGGCCAAGAAAGAGTTAGCAGCCTGTGATATAGATCGGCAAAATGCAGGCGAGGTACTCCCAACTTGACAATACTTAGGGGGAATTGTCCTTTGCGACTGACTAAACGAGGCTGTGGCGGGCGATTGCGGTGAATTTTCATTGCGATTTGTAACTGCGGCTGTGTCAAATTGTAACTATTGCTTGGAGCTGGAAAACTTATCCTTTAGACTGATGTCTAATTCCAAAAATTACGATAAAAGCGGAGTTTTAAAAATGCTTGAGCTTAACTGGCATGATAATCTGGCGATCGTTTCTTTTGTCGCTGCTATTGCGGGTCTACTGTTGCTGAGCGATAATCCCACCTCTGACGGGGCTGACGATTCCCTACGGGATAGCTTCGCCGATCGCACTTTGAGCGAAGAAATCCTGATCAAGATGAGCTTTACTTACTGGATAGTTTACTGCATCTCTGTTTTCGGGCTGAAACTTCACTTACCAGAGGATAGCTGGTTGTTCCTGAGTTTGAAGCTGACTACTGTTCTTTCTTATTTGTTGACTGCTTCTAGTATCCTCAGCCTGCCGCTGCAACGCATGGCTGTCAGACAAGTTGAAGAGTGAAAAGAACGGGTTTGCAGTCAGGACTTCAGTCCTTCCGGTTGGAGTGAAGAAGGACTAAAGTCCTCACTACAAACCTCTTCAATAGTTTTGCATTAAAGATCGTCGGTTAAAACCGACTCTCATATCAAATGCCGTGAGTTCGTCCCGCAAAGATCGATCGCACAATCAGGATTTAAAACCCTTAGAGCTTTTCTTTTTATCCTGCGGCTTGGACTTTGACTTGTGAACTTCGCCTAAAGCTTCCTGAAATAAGTTGTGCAGGTGCAGGGGAACGCTGGCAATTTCCGGGAGTTCGGGTTCTAAGGGTTTTTTGAATTCTTGCAGCAGGGGCTCTAAATCGCGATCGATCTGAAAGTCTGTGCGCTGCAATACTGTTTGCAAAATTTGTTGTAATTTCGCTGGATTAACTTTAGCTAACCGCCGCCAAATCCAGGCATTAATTGCCGGATCTTCTAGATAGCTGCGAAGGAGTTTATCGTAACCGGGAATGGTGGAAAAGTCCTCGGCTGCGAGCATTTCGGTAAACTGGCTGTAGTTAGACAAAAAGGTTTGTCCCCAGCGGGAATGAGAAAGCGCTGTCACCTTTTCGGCTTTTTTGAAGCGATCGGGCAATTCGACTTTCGGCGTTACCATTTTTGAACTCGCATTGCTGTCGATCGCCACTTCAACTGCATTAGCATCGGCGCCTGCTGCTGCGATGGCGACTGCTTTGATTTCTTCTGGATCGATTCCGGCATCTTCAACGATATCCGCGAGAGATTTACTTCGATCGATGCCAATATCAGCTAAGCGTTTTTTAGTCATTACCTCCTGAAATTCGGCCAACTGTTTGTTGAGGTGATATCCCGATAGCGTCACTTCGTCGCTGCCAAAAAATTCGGTAAAATCGTCGTGATACTGTTCTACCGACTTCCAAGCTTGCTCTAACAATTCTGGGGCGTCACTGTAGAGGTTATTTTTGTAATTTTGCTTGAAATTGCCGATCGCCACCGCCAACTTCGGCTTGCCCAATTTCCCCATGACAATCGGAGGCCCCGACAGTATCCACCAGTCATCGGTGAGAGGCGCAATCCGAGCCCGCAAGATTTCTCCTAACTTAAAGCGAGACATTTCTGGCAGGAAATTAGCGCTGTTGGGCTTGACAGAGTAGTGCTTCGCCGTCAGCCAGTTCATCAGTTCCAAGCTGTCGGGGGAAATTTTAGTGATTTCAAACAAGCCGGTGAAGCTTTTTTGGCCCCAACTTTTTAGCAAACCGATCTCGATCTCGGTTAAATCCGGCTGAGTTTCGACAAAAAGGTCGATCGGCGTTTTGTTTCCGACTTTACCTTCGACTGTAAAACTGTCAATTACCTGATTTTGTTGGGCAATATCGTAGCGCTCGCCCGTCGAGCGAATTGCGGCAAAAGCTTCTAAAGCTACCGCCAACTCTCCCTCAGCATCCAGCACAAAGTCAATTAAATTTTGCTTGAGTGTCCAAGCTCTTTCCAACATTGCATCCACAAGTTATACCAATTTTGAATGAAAGGATTTAGATTCTTAACAATTATCGGACTTGAAGCAACTGACGCTTTCACTCTCCGGCTGCGATAGAATGACGCAGATTGCGAAGAATGACCGAAATATGCGATCGATGCCTGAGTCCTGAATTAGTTTAATTTTAAGCCTAATTGTCAAAAAAAATGTCAGCCTCAAACTCTTATGTTAATCAGAGTTTGATATTCAAGCCGGAAAACCAGCCTTGGAAAGATTTGGCTTCCTAAAAAAAGCGATTTTAACTCATTTAAAAATACCCCTCTCCGATGTATAGAGTGGGTTCAAAATCCCCAATAACTTTGCTAAAATCGTGTTGAAAATAGTGTCATATCATCTCCGCTCGATTACCATAAAAAAAAGTTCGTAGTGCGGACTTCAGTCCGCAATCCGGATGCGGACTGAAGTCCGCACTACGAGCCTTACTTATTGTGATTAATCGATCGGACAAGGTATCCGATCTCAGTTCGTAGTGCGGACTTCAGTCCGCAATCCGGCTGCGGACTGAAGTCCGCACGTGCGTTCCTTACTTATTGTGATTAATCGATCGGACAGGATATCCGATCTCAAGCAGTCCAAGACTGAAAAATACTTGCTGGCGCCTTTAGCGGCCGTCTCGATCAATGTCGCCAGGAACAGCCCGTTCAACCCGATCCCAAGCGTCGCGCGTGGCGTGCTTAGCTTTTTCCCAAGTCACATTCGACTTACCGCGATTTGTTTCGTAATCGCGCTGCAAATCGCTTTCGATCTCGTTGAAGCTTTTACCTGTACTGCGATAGCGGCTGTAGCCCTCATAACCGGTGCGGTATGCCGGTTGATAGTCCTCGTAAGTTGTGCTGGTGTCCGCGTAAGGACGGGAGCTATGGTTGTTTTGCCAGTAAGCATCTTCTACCGTGGGGTCGATCGACTCTGCGACACCTTTACCCGCCAAACCGCCGCCAAACGCGCCTACAACAGCACCTACAACAGCTCCTACAGGCCCGCCAAGTGCACCGCCGATCGCAGCGCCAGCAGCACCAGCACTCGCAGCACCGATACCCGTTCCCACAGGATGAGCTCCGGTTTCCCCTGACAGCGGGTCGAGGTTAGCATCAGGTTGCTTCACCGTTTTGTTATCATTGCTCATGATATTTTTTCCTTTTATCTAACTGTAACTACGATTAAATTTAGCTTTTTAATTCCTATTTCTTCATCTTCCTTAGGGATGAATATGCTAGCTTAAAAAGCAGGCGAAGCGGAAGCATAAAACTATCCCGGACTAAATAGTAAGTGGTTAAACACGCTACTCAAATGACCTAAGGTGCGCGGCGGGAGCGCACCCTAAATAATTACGCTCAAACGAGATCGTGTCTCGTCTCTTACTCGCAATAAAAACGGTTTGTAGTGAGGACTTTAGTCCTTCTTTTTTGCGGACTAAAGTCCTCACTACAAACCAATTTTGTTTGGATTGTTAGAGCGGACATAATATGAGTCGCGATCTCTGCTCTTATTTGTCGTTACCCAAGCTGCATATTTACCAACTTGAGTTAGATGACAAATTGTTAATTTATTCCTTGCCCGTGACCTTTTCAATCAGGTCTTCAGCTTTTTGAACAATGTTTTCTTGCGGGTGTTCTTGCTTGTATTCCTTTAAACTTTCATCGTAAACCTTCTCAACCTTGGCAGGATTTTGAGCTGTATTGACGATATCTTCGTAAGCTGCTTGGGGATTGAGATCCTCAAAACTTTCTGCGGGGTCAGTAATTTTAGCCTCCGGCTGCGCCTGACTGCTGTATTGACCTGCGCTAGCAGCCTGACTGGGTACGACGGCCAGACCGGCCAGAACGAGCAAAGCCAGCGTACATACCAGCAAAATGCTTTGACTCAATGTTTGTCCAAGAGCTTTTAAAACCCGCTTCATATCAACGTCTCCTCGTATTTTGTCGCAAAAATTATCGTGTTTGTTGTCCCGATCGGGCGATCGCGCATCAAGAACCTCGGTTAAAGCGCCATCTTTATCGCAGCTACCAAAGAGCGATCGAGCGAACAGGGATATTTATCGTGATGTGCAACATCCTAAGCTCCTGCTTGTTACCATTACTTCTACCAAAAGATAGATTAGTTAAACCAGCGGAACTCATCTAGTGTGAGGGGCGATCCCCTTCCGCAAAAAATTCTATCTAGCGGTTCTCCCATCAATGACAAACCCTTGCTCTTCTTTCCTCTTCCTACCCTTCGGGAACGGCTTCGCCGAACGCGTGCTTCGCGTCTTCGCGGTTCATCAAAAAAAGCCCATGCACCAAACATCAAAACTTGCATAAATACCCGATAAAACTACAACAAAACCTGCTCTATCTTAAGGTTTCGACTCTGCATAGCTCCTTCAAACAGCTCAGTAGAAAGAGCCTGTTCTACCGACCAAACCCCCGGTTTTGTTAATGTCCCTTCCAACATTAATTGAGCAATGCTGCCAGTACCGATACCCGCTGCTGTGGCAGCATTCGGGTGTAGCGCTGTCGATCGCACTTTTGCGGGTTGACCGTTTTTGATACCGCTCACTTGCGATCGCACAGCCACGCCCACACCGCTAAAATTATTGCTAACAGCGGTCATCCCGTAGCTGACATAAGACAAAAACTCAATGACTGAATTATTTTTCAGCCAGCTATCCGGCCAGTATTTAGCAACAAACCAAGTCAAGTGATTGTAAAGATCGGGAGAAGTGCCAAATTTAGTAATAACTGTTTTTACGGGGAAAGTTTCGGGCAAAGTAATCGCTTCCGGCATATCGAACCAGTAAACGCCTGTTTTGCCGTAGGGTGCGGGAAACTCTATCATTTCGCGATCGGTGTATGGTTTGATTTGCTGTAGTTTGCCATCAACCAAAACATCAAAAGGAGTTTGCAAACCTAAAAAAGTAGTACGCATGACGGTAACGCCAGCACCGCCGGAACCGCCGACAACATAACTCAAATGAATGTGTTCTGCGGTATCTAATTCCTCCACATCTCGGCGCACCATGCTGTTAGAAACTCCCGGAAAAATGCCCGTATTGATAATCGCTGTCACCCCGGCATTTTTAGCAAGTTCCCGGCAGTCTAAAGCTCTGCGAGTAAAACTGCGGCTGTCGCTGACATCGGTATAATTAACCCCTGCTTCGATGCAAGTTTTCAACAGGCCGGCATCTCGGTAGTGAAAAGGCCCAGCACAGTGAACGACGAGGTTAGAGGATGAAACTGCTTGGCGCAAAGCAGCACTGTCTGCTAAATCTAAAGCTTGATACTGCACGCGATCGGGTGGCAATCCCGGCAGAATAGAGCCTTCAGGGTTGCGCCCGGTAACAGTAATTTCTGCGTCGGTATAGGTGAGAATATCTTGGGCAACGCTGCTGCCAATTCGTCCGCGCCCGCCGACAATCAAAACTCGGTTTGCCATCGCTCAAAAAAGGGTAACGCCATCTTTCAGTATGTCAACTTTGGGCCTGTCTTTTCATCGGCATAAAGTATGAATGTATGAGAATTCGAGATGGCTCTCGATCGGCGATCGCCCATGAGTGCAGATGGGCTGGGGCGATAGGCAAGAAGAATGACTTTTTAATTGATTTGCCCGTTTTTTCCAATATATAAAACGCGCGAGTCGGATTGTCCTGAAATAGCATACTCGTACAAATAACAAACAAAAAACACAGAGCAACGCAAATATCAAGATGATTCATCTGCGTCGCTCTGCGTTTATCTGCGTTCATCTGCGGTTGCTAAAAATCTTACTTCTAATTAATCCGAAACACCGACTTAGCCGTCGATTTCAGAGAATTAGCCGCATCGCTCAACGTTTGCGCGATCGGCTGCTGCGAGTGCATGAACACGCGAGCAGTATTGCGTCCCGGCATCCCCGAAATCGAGCCGCCGGGGTGCGTGCCCGCACCAGTGAGGAACAAACCGTCGATCGGCGTTTTGTAATTCGCCAACTCGGGTAACGGACGGAAAAATATCATCTGATCCAGCGTCATGTCAACGTGGTAATAATTCCCCTTCAGCGCCCCCAAACGTTCTCCCAATTCCGCCGGACTTTCCACGCGGCGGCCGATAATTGAGTTCTTGATATTGGGCGCGTATTCTGCTAATTTGTCAATGCAGCGATCGGCAACTTTGTTTTTCAGCTCGTCCGTCCAACCCGTACCGTGCTGGCCGGTTCCTTCAGCATTTTCGATTTGGTAGGGAGCAAAAAATTCAATCCAAGCCGTATGGTGTCCGGGGGGAGCCATTGACGGGTCTCGTACCGTCGGAAACACGACATACATCGACGGATCGGAATCGGGGATTTTGCCGATCGCAGGCTCGGTGTGAGCAATTTCTACGTGTTTCACCGAATCAGCAATCAACACAGAACCCATTAAATATTCGTCTTTATGGTTCCAGCGATCGAACTTAGGTACTTCATTGAGAGCTAAATCTATTTTCAGAATTGTCTCATTGTTATTGACAATTTTGCGCTCCAATCTTTCCCGCAAATTCGGATCGGCACTGTCAACATCGCTCTCATCCATCAAATGCAGAAACAAACGCTTCGCATCAATATTAGAAATGACGCCTTTAGTCGCTCGATATTCTGTACCGCCTGCAACTCTAACACCGACAGCGCGGCCGTTATCAACTAATATTTTCTCGACGTGCTGGTCAGTAAGTATAACACCCGCATAGCTTTGCACTAAATTGACCAGCGCTTGCACCAATGCACCCGTTCCTCCGCGCGGCCTCGCCATGCCGGGATTGTGACGCATTGCCATCATAATTGCGCCTACAGCAATGGTTTTTTGGGAAGGAGGCGCGCCTAATTCTGATGCCAATCGGGCGAGAGGTGCTTTAATAAATTCCTCATCAAACCATTCGTTAAGAAGATCCTCCGCACTGGTAATCATCGTGCGAATAAAGTCCAGCGTTTTCCCTGGGGAACCGATGACTGAAAATAAGTCTTTTAGTTTGGCAATATCATAATTGCCAGCAATATCTATAATCGACTTTGGTGGTGCGTTAAACATCGGAATCATCGCACTCAAAGCGCGCTGCCAAAAATCTGTATATTCGGCATATTTTTTAGCGTCGCGCTCGTTGTAGCGGGCAATTTCCGCACAAGTTTTTTCTACGGAACCGTGCGCTAAGAAATATTTGCCGTCGGGATGCGGACAAAACGCAACTGGATCGCAGTAAAGATATTCTAATCCGTATTTTTCCAGTTCTAATTCTTCTACAACCGGCCCTAAATGGATAAATTCGTGGTCGATCGCGCACAAGTTGAATTTAAAATCTGGTAATTCGGGAATCGCAGCTTCGGTAGTCGCGGCGCCACCGGGAACGGAACGTTTTTCTAACAAAAGAACGGTATATCCGGCTTTGAGGAGATAAGACGCACAGACAAGCCCGTTGTGACCTGCTCCTATGATAATCACATCATACGTTTGCATAGATGAAGCTCTGGGATAGGATGTTTTGCTCATTTTACAAATGTTAACAACTTTGCGGGCTCTATCAATAGAAATAGATTCATCTTAAGAGATTAGTTTTAGCATCTTACAAAAGATGGAGTGTGTGCCTAGTGCGGCTGTGCGATCGCCTTTATTTCTTCTTGAATTTACCAGAAAGAATTGGTTTAAAGCCGCAACCCCGATCGGGAGAAATTAAAAGAAGATTATTCATTACTCCAATCCTCGGACTTCCAGGTAGAGGTCGCTGTCAACTGTCAACTGTCAACTGTCAACTGTCAACTGAACGAGCGATCTCCACGCCAATTTGCCCAGCATTATATCACAGAAATTTTCATTTATCGGTATTGCCGAAAAACTTAATAATCCCTAGAATTTGCCAGATAAACTATTGTTTTGTAAACCAATGAAACAAAGCCGCGATCGTCGGAGTGAGCTTGATAAAGTTCGGTTAAATCCGAGATAAGTTTCTGCAATGGAGGCCCGGAGTTCGGCATATAAGATGAGCTTTGTGCCCGCCCGATTAACCCTGCTAAATCTAAATCTTGTCTATTAGCAAATTCGATCGATCGCACACAAGTAAAATCTGCACTCGCAAGTATTGGTTCGATCGAGCGATCGTGCTTTTGGGCAGGATAGCTCTGGGAAGCGCTCTTAACAATTTGAGTGTAGCCCTCTGTCAGCGCATCCGTGCGATCGCGCAAATTCCAAACTACAGCCAACCTTCCCGATGGCTTGAGAATTCGCCGAAATTCTGGTAAAGTTAAAACTGGATTGAACCAATGGAAAGACTGGAAACACGCGACTAAATCGATCGATCTCTCAGGCAAATTAGTAGCTTCGGAAGTTCCATCTCTAAACTCTACCAAAGTATGAAGTGCAGCCGCTTGTCTCATCTCGGCATTGGGTTCGATCGCTAATACTCGAACGCCTCTTTCTGCTAACAAACGGGAAGAAATGCCCGTACCTGCACCGATATCGGCTGCGGTTAACTGTGAAGGTTCCCCAACTCCTGCTAAAATCGCATCGATCGCAGCGGCTGGATAACTCGGGCGGTATTTGACATAATCCGTAGCGCGATCGGAAAATCGATCGAGTGGATTCATCTCGTATAACGGTGGTTGGGAGTTATGAGTCATTAGTTATTAGTTATGAGTTATAGCGGTTCTCACAAAGATTAGGTACGTTGTTGGGCTTCAGCCCTCTGGATTCAAGCGGTTATATAAGCTGTCAGTCATACCTCATCTTTCTGAGACAGGCTATATCAGTCATTAGTTATTAGCCATCAGTAATCATACCAAATCCGGGTTGGTAAATTATTTATTTTCTTAGTCCGCGAAGGCGGACTTCGTTTTTGTAGAAGCGATTTTAATCGCCGAATCATAGTTCGATCGTAGCGCAAAACGGGCGATCGGCGAACAATATAGGAATCCTTGCAGGAATCGTAAATTTTTAACCCCACCCCAGCCCTCCCCTTAGTAAGGGGAGGGAGCAAGAAATTGACAAATGATTTACGATCGCTATATTAATACTCATCCACAAACTGCTCGTGAACCCACACAAATTCGCGCCGTCTGTTCTGCACTCGAACTAAACCACCAAAACCAGGATCTTTGGCTTTTAGCAGCGCGTGTAATTCTCGCAAAATCGAGCCTTTTGCCACGATCGCTGAGTCGCCTTGTTGCCAATCTGGGATATCATTTTCGGTAGATGAATTAGTAGCTAAATCGCTGCCTTTCAAGGTAGACTCGATGCTTTTTTGTCCTAAATCGAGTTCTTCTTCAATGCCTTTGTAGGTGGCTTCATCTAGCATGAACTTTGTTGCCGAGGCTGCGACAGGTAAGACTAGACTCAGGGTTCCGGTCAAAAGTTTGAGATAGGGGGCTGCTTTGGTAAACCATGCGCGCGATACTTCCAATTCATAAACTCCTTTCTGCTTGTCGTGAGGATTTAAGGCGGGAAGCGGTTGACGAGAGTGTTCGCACCAGAGGGTAATTTGCAATTTTGTGCTGAGCCATTTTGGGCGATCGAAAAACTTGGGATCTACGGGCTTGAAACTGAACAAACGCGGCCCATCTTTTGCTTCATCGGTGAGCATTTGCATCAGTGACGCAAATTCTTCATCGACTTTGCTGAGAATGATTCGCTGTTCCTGAGACAGTGACTGATATCGTGCTTGATTTCGACTATCGAAAGTTACTAAATCTTCGCGGATGATTTTTAGCTCGTCTTTGACAATAGTGCGGAATTGCTGAATGCCGATTTCTTGGGATGGAGGTGGAGCAATTGGCGCGTTATTCAGCAAACAATCGATGTTTTGCCATTCACCGCAGCCTGAAATCGGACACGGATACTCATGACGATTCTTCTTTTTGCTTTCAATCAGTTTCTCTACTTCAAATAGCGCGTTTCCAGGCAAATCTTTACCACAAGGCGAAATGCAAGGAACCATCACATTACATCGCAATCCTTCCCAGAAATTCTCGACTAGCCATTTAATCTCTGCGGTGAGATAAGACAAAAACCGTTCTGGATAAGCTGCCCGCACGGTGATTTTGACATCACTGTCAATATATTCCAGCAATGCCCGACCGTTGTAGTCGTCGTCAAGCATCAAACCGCGTTGCCAATGGATGCTTTGTTCGTAATTGCATCGCCCCAGCGAGTATTTGTGCAAGCGCACAATCAACTGGTAAAACAATCCTTCTGCTACTGCAAGTTGTCCTCGATCGTCTACAATCCGACAGATTTGGACTTGTTGTCTGTCTCCGGCTTCCGGTTGCTGTCCCCAATCGGGCAATTCCGGGCGCGTATCGGGTACGAGTTGAGCGATCAAACTGGTGTTGCTGGGTTTAGTTGGGTCGATCACCACGCGGTAAGATAAATCGAAGCGTTCCATCAGCTTGAGAAAGATGGGATGTAGTTTTTTCGGGTAGCCATTCTCGCCGGGAAATGGGGGATTACTCCATAATTCACTGAGATGATCGAAGTCTACTAAACCATTGCGGCGGCGGGTCAATTCATCATCGAGTACGAAACTAATTGCCTTGGCCAACCAGTCCGGTTTGAGGATGACAATATCCCGCAGTATTGGATCGTAGTGGTAATGAATGATATGCCCCAAAACATGGGAAATACGAAGGAAAAGTTCTGCTTGTTCTTTATCGATTCCGTATTGAGTGCAGATGGTAATAACTTCATCGTAGGGGAGATAGGCTCGATCGTTTGTCTGGAAGATTTCCCGCACTCGCTGCCATTTGGCGGGAACCGAACGTCCCATTTCGGGAAGAGAGGCGGCGACATTAGCGATCGCACTTTTTAATTCTGCCACGCCGTTGCAGGAGTTTCGATCGTCAGGTTTGCTGTTGACATGGAAGAAGCCAAGCACCGTATCGCAGCCGAATCGATCGCAAATTTCCTGTCTGTCAATGTCGGGTTGTCGCTGTCCGGGGCCGCCGTGGGTGGCGACTACTAGCACTTTGGCATCTGGTTCGCGATGTTTGATCAGAGTAATCCACTCTTTGACAAAGCCTTGTTGGGGGCCTTCTCGCGGCTTCCACACCACCAGATACACGGCTGGAGCACTGAAAAACAACTGGTGTGTGGGTCGATAAACGGGTTGACCGCCAAAATCCCAACCATTGAGGGATATTTCTGTGCCGGTGTCGGGATGGGTGACAATGACTGGCTTAATTTCAATGCCGTGAGTGGTGGGACGACTTTCTAGCCATTCATCCTCGCGCAATGCTCCGAGGAGACAAGTTTTGCCTACTTCGCCTTCACCGATCAAAATTAGTTTGGCTTCGTTCAGGGTGATTTGTGCTTCGGCTTTTGCCCGCAGGTATTGCAAGACGGCTTCAGTGCCTTGTTGATAGGCGGCAGCGAGGTCAGGATTGAGAGGGTTGTTGTTGAGGTTAAGCTTTTGCAACTGGGTGAGAGAGGCGATCGCTTCTGGCAGTTCCCTCAGTTCGTTGTTGTAGAGGCAAAGCTCTTGCAACTGGGTGAGAGAGCCAATCGTATCTGGCAGTTTCGTCAGTTGGTTGTATTCGAGCCAAAGCTCTTGCAACTGGGTGAGGGAGGCGAGTGCCTCTGGCAGTTCCTTCAGTTGGTTGTTTTCGAGCCAAAGCGTTCGCAACTGGGTGAGAGATGCGATCGCCTCTGGCAGTTTCGTCAGTTTCAGACCCATAAGATCGAGAAATGTTGATCCCTTTCGCTGTGCCTCTTCAATGCGCTGCCGTGCTATCCGATCGCCCTCAGTTTCTAACATTGCCAATTCCTTGTTTTTATTTTTGTATATAAGTTCGATCTACCTTTGAGATGAAAGGGCGATCTTGAGACATCATTTGATTTTGAATATTCCTTAATCTCAATACAAAATAACACGAATATTTTGGCGATTCGTGAGGTTGGAGTAAACGAGCTAAACCGGGTTTTTGAGTCCCTGGGCTTAGTACAAGAAACCGGGTTTCTGCGAGGATTTACGCCTCCTCACCGAGATTTTGGAGAGAAACCCGGTTTCTGAGGCCCCATACATCGCCCCCAAATCCAAGAAACCGGGTTTCTACGACAATTTTCGCATCCCACCAGATTTTGGAGAGAAACCCGGTTTCTGAGGCCCTGCGCGATCGCCCCCAAATCCAAGAAACCGGGTTTCTGCGACAATTTTCGCATCCCCACCAGATTTTGGAGAGAAACCCGGTTTCTGAGGCCCTGCGCGATCGCCCCCAAATCCAAGAAACCGGGTTTCTGCGACAATTTTCGCATCCCCACCAGATTTTGGAGAGAAACCCGGTTTCTGA
>NZ_JAHREU010000035.1:39222-52219 GCF_020883145.1 Microcoleus sp. CAWBG27 | reverse complement strand
GGCCCTGCGCGATCGCCCCCAAATCCAAGAAACCGGGTTTCTGCGACAATTTTTGATGCCGAATCACTATAATTTATTGATTTACCTGAAAACGAATCGTTTTTCTAACCTGATGCAGGCATTTACTCTGTCTTATGCCAAGGCTATTAATAAACGCTATCAAAGAGTTGGTTCACTTTTTCAGGGACGGTTTGAGGCGATTCATGTGGGAGCATCTCAATTTTGTAAAAAGCATTTTTTTATTATAGTGCTGTCCCCGCTCGCGTATTGTACAACTCGCGACCGGGGACAGCACTATATATATAGCCTTTCTCAAAAAGATGAGGTATAACTGACAGCCCACACAACCCTTAAATCAAGAGGGCCCAAGCCCAACAACATACCTCATATGAGAGCTAGATCCGCTATAAATGAAAAACTGAGATGCTCCCAGTTTCGATGGATCTGTTTGGGTGGCTCTTTTTGCTGCTGTTTTTCACGATTAATTGACCCGCCCAAAAACGGAAGTCCCCGCAGGGCTGTCGTGGGTATCCCAAGATTTTAGACCTTAGTTCGATCTCCCAGATTTATCTGTGGAGTGACCATTGTGTTTAGGACTAAAGTCATTACTACAAACCGTTGTCACATCAAATAAAGGTACGTAGTTGCGCTTTAGCGCTCTTTGCAGATCTATGAAAGAGCGCTGAAGCGCAACTACGTACCTAAAGATCGATTGCCTGTTGTGTTTAGGACTAAAGTCCTTACTGCGAACTCTTGAGTTTGTGTTACTAAAATATTTATTTGTTAGATTATTAACTGATGCCACCTGAAGTGATTTTTGGAAATGCGGGTGCTGAAGGTGCAAGTCGCGGCGGTTGGTTTGCGGGTCACTTTATAATGCCCGAAGATGACGCGCGATCGACTTCTGCGTTAGAGGTAAAATGGGGCGTTCACACAGCGGGAGATTGCAGGACTCAGTGGGCGGTAAATGCGGCAGCAACTACGCTTTCTATTCTGGTAAAAGGGCGGTTTCGCTTGCAATTTCCTTCGCAAGAAATCTTGCTGTGTTGTGAAGGAGATTATGCTCTCTGGCTGCCGGGAGTGCCTCATTATTGGTCGGCCGAGGAGGATTCGGTGATCGTGACTGTGCGGTGGCCTTCGGTGTCGGGAGATAGTTCTGCGATTAAGAATTAACTTGAACTTCGGGAACTAAAACGCGACCATTATAACCCGCCCGCTGGTAGCGATCGATCGCCTCTGATGCAATAACATCGGCTTTCCCACTCTTAACCAGTGCAACACAAGCACCACCAAAACCTCCGCCCGTCAGCCTCGCGCCGAAAACTCCGGGGATTGACTGCAAGATTGCCGCCAAGGCATCTACTGCAACCACCGAAACTTCGTAGTCGTCGCGCAAACTCGCATGGGAAGCATTCATTAAATCGCCGAAACGTTCGGCTGGTAAAGATTTTACAGCTTGCAGCACGCGGTTGTTTTCGGTGACGACGTGGCGCGATCGCCTTTTTAGGGGTTCCGGCAATACTTCCACTGCTTTGGGATCGGTGATATCCCTAAGGGCTTTAACTCCCAATATCCGGGCGGATTCTTCGCACTCAGCACGCCGCTGGTTGTAGCCGCTTCCGGCTGCTAGCTTGTGGCTTTCACCGCTGTCAATGACTAAAATTTCTGTGCCTGTGGGAAAAGGTAGCGCGCGGTATTCGAGGCTGCGGGTGTCGAGAAATAGCATCGTTTTGGTGTCTGCTAAACTCGACGCCATTTGATCCATGATGCCACAGTTCACTCCGGCATACCGGATTTCGGTTAGCTGTCCGATTTGAGCCAGCCGCACGTCGTCTAGGGGGAGGTTCAGCAGCGCGCGGATTGCTCTGAGGGTGGCTATTTCTAAAGCGGCGCTGCTGGACAAACCGGCGCCGATCGGCACATCGGAGGTAATGTAGAGATTTATTGGTGGTATTTTGTACCCTTCTTTTTCTAAAAGTCGGATGCAGCCGCAGATATAACTGACGAATTTTTGCGGTATGGTATCGTCGTCTGAAAAATTTATGAGTTCGTCATATTCGGCTGAATAAAAATGGTGTCGGGTATCGCTGCTGAAGCCAATTTGTACTGTTGTGCGCTGCCCAATCGCAGTCGGAAGTACAAATCCATCGTTGTAGTCTGTGTGTTCGCCCAGCATATTTACTCTTCCGGGCGCGCTGGCTTGGGTTTGGGGTAATGTACCAAATACTCGTTGGAATTTCATTTTGGGAGAATTGGGAATTGGTTATTGGTTATTTGTTATTGGTTATTTGTTATTGGTTATTTGGAAAAACAGCTATCCGTGTATCCGTGACTTCCGTGTCGTCAATCAAGGGAATTGGGAAGAAATAAACTTATTTTTTATCGTTAATCATTTTATGATGCCTAAGTTTTTTGCTGAATTCAACCCCTGTTTACAAAAATAAACATAACTTTAGCTTGGGAAAAAATATGGGTTGTGATAGAATGGCAGGCTAAGATTTCTCCAAGAATTCAAAAAATGCGATCGACCAGACCCCGGAAACAGTTTGCTCAACATTGGCTCAAAAGCGAGAAAGCCTTAGATAAGATTGTCAAAGCGGCAAGTTTGTCGGGCGATCGCGTCCTGGAAATCGGGCCGGGCACTGGGATTCTGACTCGGCCCTTGCTTGCTGCGGCTGAGTCTGTTGTTGCGGTGGAGATCGATCGAGATTTGTGCCTAAAACTTGCCAAGCAACTAGGCAAAAACGACAACTTTTTACTGCTACAAGGCGATTTTCTGGAAATGGATTTAGAGGCTGAACTAATCGCCTTTCCCAAATTCCAAGATCCCAATAAAGTTGTTGCCAACATTCCCTACAATATCACCGGCCCCATCCTGCAAAAACTGCTGGGAACGATATCTGTGCCGGTTGCGAAACCCTTCGATGCGATCGTCCTGTTGGTGCAGAAAGAAGTAGCCCAAAGGCTTTACGCTAAACCTGGTTCGACAGCTTTTGGCGCTTTGTCGGTGCGGGTGCAGTATTTAGCAGAATGCGAGTTAATTTGCGATGTGCCGTCTAGAGACTTTTATCCGCCGCCAAAAGTCGATTCCGCCGTGGTGCGGCTGCTGCCCCGAGTGATAGAAACGCCAGCAGTTAATCCGCGTTATTTAGAGACTTTAGTCAAGTTGGGATTTGGCAGCAAGCGCAAGATGCTGCGTAATAATTTAAAAGGATCTGTGGATTTAGATAAACTCGTTCAATTGTTAGAAAAGTTACAGATAAATCCTCAATCTCGCGCTGAAGATTTAAGCGTGGCGCAATGGGTAAATTTGAGCAATAATTTGTGTGCCGATGACTAGAATTCTTGCACTCCCAAGCTTTCTTATCTGGAAATAATCTGGGTTGCATCTGCGGTTCGCCTATCAATCAAAGATTTATGCAATAAGTTTAGTGATAACTGATGATTAATAACGTTCGCGAGCTCTTGTTTACTCGCAAAACATGACTGATGAATAATGACTAATGACTTTCGCGTTTGGAAATAAAGTAAACCAGTGTAATCGGGAGCGAGAAATAGGCGATCGCAATTATTGAATCTGAGGCTACGTGCAGCCAGACTAACTTGGTCTGCCATCGATAACAGTGCCCGTGGGGAATAAATGACCCCGAACTAAAAAAAGTTTTCCACATTTCCTGCATAATATTTCCTTTGAGTTGTGAGAAAATGTAGTCTGACTGGTGTCAATTAATTTCTTCAACCAGGGGTTTCTTTCACCCGCGGCTTAATCACCTATGCGTTCATATTCTCTGCTAGCTTCAGCAAAAATCAATCTGTATTTGGAGATAATAGGCGATCGCCCCGACGGATATCACGAATTGGCGATGGTGCTTCAAAGCATAGATTTGGCCGATCGAATTGACTTGCGCGCGATCGGAACGGACACGATCCGCGTGCGCTGCGATCACCCCCAAGTCCCCCCGGACAAGAATAATCTGGCTTATCGGGCGGCGGATTTGTTGGCGCAGCAATTTCCAGATGCTTTGGCGAAATACGGCGGAGTCGAGATTGCCATTCACAAGCAGATTCCGGTGGCCGCGGGGCTCGCCGGCGGTTCTGCAAATGCTGCCGCAGTTTTAGTCGGGATGGACTTGCTGTGGCAATTGGGACTCACTCAATCGGAGTTGCAAGAGTTGGGCGGAACTCTGGGTTCTGATGTGCCTTTTTGCATTGGAGGAGGTACGGCTCTGGCAACAGGTCGTGGGGATAAACTCTCTCCCCTGCCCGATCTGGGTGGTTTTTGTGTGGTGCTGGCGAAGTTTCGCAATCTCAGTATTTCTACTGCATGGTCGTATCAAACTTATCGCAAACAGTTCAGTAGTTCCTATTGTGCGCCCGAAGATTTGGAATGTCGCCGCCAAAGGCTGCATTCAGGGCCGATGGTGGGGGCGATCGCGCAAAAAGATCGATCGAAAATTGGTCAATTGCTGCACAACGATTTAGAAAAAGTTGCTTTACCCGTGTACCCGCAGGTGTTGCAATTGCGGGAGGCTTTTGAGTCGGCGGGGGTTTTGGGTGCGATGATGTCTGGTTCCGGGCCGACGGTGTTTGCACTCTGTGAGTCTCCAGAGCAGGCTCAGCAAGTTCTGGAACGGGTGAAAAGTGCGATCGCCTCTCCTGATTTGGATTTTTGGGTAGCAAAGTTTAGCAATACTGGGATTCGGATTTTTTCGGAAGGAAATGACACGAAACCGCCGATTGTGAGGGTGTAACTCGCTGTCGGGTGCGATCGCGATCGTCGTTTAAATGTCAGTGGGGGCGATCCTCTCCGAGGGCTGCGCTAACGGCAAAAATGAATCTAACTTTGCGCGGAGTCTATTAAGATCGCAGAACTGATAAAATGACATGAAACACCGATTTTAGTTTTGGTAAATTAACCAGAAATCTAAAATCTAAAATCTAAAATCTAAAATCGCCATGGCTGATTTAACTAATCCAAATTCTACTTCTGAACCTCTAAGTTCGGCGCGGGATACAACGCCTGCATCTCCCAAGCAGCCGACTGTTTTGCGGTGCGTGATTGGTTCGCTGATCGCGAGTGTGTTCGCTTTTGGTTTGTATTCGCTAACTATGTCGATCGCTCTAAATTTTGCTAGCAAGCCGCTGCATTCCGCCAATATTACTGTGCTTAAAATTAGTGTCGCCGTGCGAACTTTAGTAGTGGGAATGGTGGCTTTAGGTACGGGCGTTTTTGGGCTGGCGGCTGTCGGTTTAATGCTGCTGGGTTTGCAAATTGGGATTCAAAAGCTGGTGAAGAAACCCGCAGCTTGAAACTATCAGCCCACAGAAAATCTCGCCTGCAAGCTGAATACTTAATAGTAAGATCGAAACAATGGAATTATTTACGATCGGACACTCCAATCACAGTATTGAAGCGTTTATTTTGCTGTTACAACAACACGGAATCACAGCGGTTGCGGACGTGCGATCGCATCCTTTCAGCCGCTATTTACCTCATTTTAATAAATCAGAAATTACAGATTCTCTGTCTGCTGCGGGCATTCAATATGTTTTTTTGGGGCAAGAATTGGGTGCGAGGCCGGAAGACTTAAGCTGTTACGATACTAGCGGTAAAGCTTTGTACGATCGCATAGCAGCGACTCCTCTATTTGCCTCAGGAATTCAACGCTTGCTCAAAGGCACCACTAATTATAAAATTAGTTTAATGTGTGCGGAAAAAGACCCGATTACTTGTCACCGCACTATTTTAGTTTGCCACAAACTCAAGGAATTTAATTTGCAAATAAATCATATTCTGTCCGATGGCAGTGTAGAATCACACCAGGATGTAGAAGCAAGACTTTTGAGCAAGTTTAACAAAGGTAAAAACAAAGGTAAAAACAACAATCAGCCAATTCAGTTAAGCTTGTTTGAATTAGAACCTCAAGTTAAAGATGAAATAGTTGATTTAGAAACAGCTTATTATCGTTACGGATTGGAAATCGCGTATGTCACCAAAGAAAGCAATTAATTTATTTACAATTGGTTTTACTCAAAAAAGTGCCGAGCAATTTTTTGATACCTTGATAAAAGCCGGAGTCCGCAGGGTGATAGATACGCGGCTGAATAATGTGTCGCAGCTAGCTGGTTTTGCTAAGCGGAAAGATTTAGAGTATTTTTTGCGGACAATTGGTAATATTGAGTATGTGCATATTCTGGATTTAGCGCCGACTCAAGATATTCTGGATGATTATAAAAAGAAAAAGGGAGATTGGGATGTTTATGAACAGCAGTTTTTGCAGTTGATTCGCGATCGACAAATTGAGCAAAAAATTTCACCGGATATTCTAGACTGCGGGTGTCTGCTTTGTAGCGAACCACAGCCTCACAACTGTCACCGCCGTTTAGTTGCTGAATATCTCAACGATAAGTGGCAAAATGTCAAAATTAGTCATCTTTGAATTGCATAGCTGGCGGGGAGTGCACGCCATACATAGAGGAATCAATCTAAAATCTAACATCTAACATCTAAAATCTAATGACTCGGATAATTTGCCTTGCTAATTCCTGGAAACGAGGTGACAGGTGCATCGCTGGAATTAATGAAATTAATGGTAACTGGGTACGTCCAATTTCCGACTTACCAGACGGCCAGATTCCTAAAGAAATACGGCAGATAAATAGACTCGAACCGGCATTATTAGATGTTATAGACATTCCTTTGGCAAATACGGGGCCGGATTTTGGTTTTGAGTCTGAAAATCTGTCTATTCTTCCGGGAAAATGGCAACTGGTTGGGAAGGTTTCTTCAGCCTATTTACTGAAACATTTCCGCGATAGGGCATATATTTTGCATAATGATTTGCGATTTGTGACAGTAGATTATATGCAATCTTTGCCAAGGGAAGAGCGCATTACTTTACAATTAATAAAAGCAGTAAAATTTACCGTAAGAATGGTCGGCAAAAGATTTGAAGGTGGGAATAAATGGGAAGGAGCTATTGTAACTGCATACAATCAAAAATTGACGGCAACAATTACCGATCCGGTGTTTACTAGAAGGTTGGATTTGGGTTATCGCCCGGAAAAAGCTTGTTTGCTAACCATCAGTTTAAGTATGCCTTGGCGGCCTGATGATTGGGAAGGAGACGATCCTTGTTGGAAGTTGATTGCGGGTGTGATTGAGTTGGAGGAAGATATTATTTATTATTGATTAGCTGGCGTTTTGATTGAAATGGCGATCGATTCTTGATTTTTGATTAATTTTAGTAACAACTCTTGACATCGCATACATTTGAAATTATGGTAGGGCGATCGGCGCGCGGCATAGGTTTAGAGATTTTGTTCGAGATTTAACATTCTTCGTGCTATAATTCTGCGGGACTGTAGCAGAAAGGGGTGCTTTTTCATGAAAGCAGAATTTTATTATGACTGTCACAGATATATTTGCAGCTTAGTTCAAGTTGATTTTGTCAAAGAATTAAAAATTAAAAATCATCAAGGTTTTGTGTTGGCTGTCAAGCAAGGAGAAAAGATTGGACTTTTGGGGAAAAGTCGCCATAATGCTAAACAAGTTGATGTGTCTAAGCCGCATTTTTATAATGTAATTAAAGCAGCAATGAGCGCTTTGGAATTAGAAACTAGAAATGAAGTCATATTAGAGAGAAATCGAACTATTGCTGATGGCGAAGAAATGATTCAGCAGCAAAACCGAGAAATTCGCGTTTTGAATGAACAGCTTAGAATTCAAGCGACTCAGATTGAGCATTTGTCAAGGGAAAACCAGCAGTTATCGTTGCAGTTAGTTGAGAAGGAAATTAGAGAAACTCAAATTAGTCAAGAAATTGAGGAAGATTTAGCGGCGGAAATTGACGATGGGGTTGGGGAAGCTGAGATTAGTGAAGCCATGGATGAATTGCCGATTTTAGATTCTGGATTTGGATTGGAGTTAGTCGAACATCAGCAGGATTTGCAGGATGTTGAGAAAGCTGAAGAAATCAGCGGAGGCGAGGTTGAAATTGTGGATTTAGAAATTGTAGAAAAAGTAGAAGTTCCAGCCGAAAGTGAAATTAAGCACTTGCCTAAAAGAGGTTCACAGAGAAAGATGAGAAAGAAATAATGAAAAATTATAATTGTTTTTAAACAGTCAAAGGTTCGTAGTGAGGACTTCAGTCCGCATCAAATGCAAGGGCTGAAGTCCTCACTACGAAACGGGTGCATCTCATTTTTGCAAATATATTCGTAGGGGCGAAGCATTTCGGCAGTAAATCTCTGGTTCTCATTCATAAATTATGTGCCGAAATGCTTCGCCCTTGCCAAATTGAGTTTTTGAAGAGGGCGAAGCATGACCGCATATAATTTATTAGTTATAATCTTATATTGACAGCGGTCATGCTTCGCCCCTACACACATATTTGCAAAGCTGAAGAACACCCTATGAGGCGACTTATTTTATGTGGCGACACACCCTACTAATACTAAGCTTATAGCATTTTTAGTCGGGATTTCTCGGCGATTAGGTACTCCGGTACCCAAAAACGATCGACAGACATGAGAATAGCTACAGATATGAAAATATCAATATTTTCTCCCATTTCCTCAGTGGGCAATAAGCCAAATAATTCGTCGAATTCCTTGACATCTGCTAAAATATTATCAATGTCTTCTACAAGTTCGTCCGGGTAAATGCAGTGGATTCCTCTCTCATCTTCATAATATGCTTCTTCGTCAGGAAAGAATTGTGAGGGTTTGAGTGTTTCCATCAGATAATCTAGCTTGTGAAATTCTGTTTCAGGAACGATCGCAGCTAGATCTTTCCCTGCTTGCTGTAAAATAAAACGATCGCCCTTTTGCATCACTCGTTTCACGATCGCGATCGCATTTTCGCAAAATTCCTCAACAGTTAAGCGGAAAAACCCCTCAGAGTCGATCGCCAGTTTAGCGCCCGCAGCCGCGCCCACAGCAGAATTTTGACAATTATCCAGGGCGATCGGTAAGATCGTAGGTGCGATCGAACTACGGTCAGCAGCATTAAATCCTTCAGTCATCAGTCGTTCCTCAAGATACGCATAATTGTTGACAATATTGCACAATAGAGAAAATTGTAAATATATAGCACCTACGTCTTTTTACCGCTGATGAATAGCAAATTTCTCGATCGACTCCACCACCCCTCGCGCCCAGTCATCGTCTTCGACGGCGCCATGGGAACCAACCTGCAAGTCCAAAACCTCACCGCAGAAGACTTTGGCGGTAAAGAATACGAAGGCTGTAACGAATATCTCGTGCACACCAAGCCGGAAGCCGTCGCCATCGTGCACCGAGGATTCCTCGAAGCAGGCGCCGATGTCATCGAAACAGACACCTTCGGCGCTGCTTCCATCGTGCTCGCCGAGTACGATTTAGCCGACAAAGCCTATTATCTCAACAAAACGGCGGCTGAACTCGCCAAAAATATCGCGGCCGAATTTGACACGCCAGAAAAACCGAGATTTGTCGCAGGATCGATCGGCCCTGGCACCAAATTGCCAACCTTAGGACACATTGATTTTGACACGCTTACCGCCGCTTTTACCGAACAAGCAGAAGGACTTTATGACGGTGGCGTTGACTTATTTATTGTCGAAACTTGTCAAGATGTACTGCAAATTAAATCAGCATTAAATGCCATTGAAGAAGTATTTAAGAAAAAAGGTGCGCGGATTCCGTTAATGGTATCAGTCACAATGGAAGCCACCGGCACAATGTTAGTCGGTTCCGACATCAGCGCCGCTTTAGCTATTTTGCAGCCCTATCCCATAGATATTTTAGGATTAAACTGCGCCACCGGGCCCGATCGCATGGCGGAACACGTCAAATATCTATCCGAACATTCGCCCTTCGTGGTTTCCTGCGTACCAAACGCTGGTTTACCCGAAAACATTGGCGGCCACGCACACTACAAACTGACGCCGATTGAATTAAAAATGGCCTTGATGCGCTTCGTCGAAGACTTAGGCGTGCAAGTCATCGGCGGCTGCTGTGGCACTCGCTACGATCACATCCGCGAACTGTCAGAAATTGGCACAACTCTTAAACCCAAGATTCGCGAAATTACTTGGGAACCAGCCGCTGCTTCAATTTATAGCGCCCAACCCTACGAACAAGAAAATTCCTTCTTAATTGTCGGGGAAAAACTCAACGCTAGCGGTTCCAAAAAATGCCGCGATTTGCTAAACGCCGAAGACTGGGACGGTTTAGTAGCAATGGCTAGAGAACAAGTGCGAGAAGGCGCCCACGTTCTCGATGTCAACGTCGATTATGTCGGGCGCGACGGCGTGCGCGATATGAAAGAATTAGTATCCCGCGTTGTGACTAATGCAACTCTGCCTTTAATGCTGGATTCCACCGAGTGGGAAAAGATGGAAGCCGGCTTGAAAGTGGCGGGCGGCAAATGTTTGCTAAATTCTACCAACTATGAAGACGGAGAACCGCGTTTTTATCAAGTTTTGGAGTTGGCGAAAAAATACGGCGCGGGGATTGTGATCGGGACGATTGACGAAGACGGGATGGCGCGAACTGCTGACCAAAAATTTGCGATCGCCCAACGCGCCTATAACGCCGCCATCGCCTACGGAATTCCCGCCTCAGAACTCTTTTTTGACACCCTGGCTTTGCCGATTTCTACCGGGATTGAAGAAGACCGAAAAAATGGCAAAGCTACGATCGAATCTATCCGTCGCATCCGCCAAGAATTGCCGGGATGTCACGTGATTTTGGGAGTTTCTAATATTTCCTTCGGCTTGAATCCGGCGGCGCGCCAAGTTCTCAATTCCATGTTTTTGCACGAAGCGATGCAGGCGGGGATGGATTCGGCTATTATCAGCGCTAATAAGATTTTGCCGATCGCCAAAATCGACCCCAAACACCAAGAAATCTGCCGCAAACTGATCTACGACCAACGCGAGTTCGACGGCGATATTTGCGTTTACGACCCCTTGGGCGACCTGACAACGGTGTTTGCGGGCAAAACTACCAAGCGCGATCGTACCCAAGACGAAAACCTCCCCGTCGAAGAACGATTGAAGCGCCACATCATCGACGGCGAACGCATCGGCCTCGACATCCAACTAGCCAAAGCATTAGAAACCTATCCGCCACTGCAAATTATCAATACCTTCTTGTTAGATGGGATGAAAGTAGTCGGAGAATTGTTCGGATCGGGACAAATGCAATTGCCATTTGTATTGCAGTCAGCAGAAACCATGAAAGCGGCAGTTGCTTATTTAGAACCGTACATGGAAAAGTCCGAATCCGGGGACAATGCTAAAGGCACATTTATCATTGCAACTGTCAAAGGCGACGTTCACGACATCGGCAAAAACTTAGTTGATATTATCCTATCAAACAACGGCTACCGAGTAATTAATTTGGGAATTAAACAGCCAGTTGACAATATCATCGAAGCCTACGAAAAGCACAAAGCAGATTGTATTGCGATGAGCGGCTTGCTGGTGAAATCTACCGCATTTATGAAGGAAAATCTGGAAGTATTCAACCAGAAAGGAATCACTGTCCCCGTAATTTTGGGAGGTGCTGCTTTGACTCCCAAGTTTGTCCATGAAGACTGCCAAAATACCTATAAAGGTAAAGTCGTTTACGGCAAAGATGCGTTTTCTGACTTGCATTTTATGGACAAACTGATGCCAGCCAAATCTGCTGGAAACTGGGAAGATTTGGCTGGATTTTTAGATGAAGTTGGGAGTGAGAATGGGGTGGTGAAAGCAGCTAAAACTTCGGCAGAAACTGCGGTTGAGGATGCGAAGAAGGCAGACACTCCGGTGATTGTTGATACCAAGCGTTCCGAAGCAGTTGACGTAAATATCGATCGCCCGAATCCTCCTTTCTGGGGAACCAAACTGTTATCGCCCGAAGAAATCCCCTTTGAAGAGCTTTTCTGGCACTTAGATTTGCAAGCATTAGTTGCGGGACAGTGGCAATTCCGCAAGCCAAAAGACCAATCGCGAGAAGAATACGATGCTTTCTTGGCAGAGAAAGTTTATCCCATACTGGAAGAATGGAAACACAAAATTATTACCGAAAAGTTACTGCATCCCCAAGCAATTTACGGGTATTTTCCTTGTCAAGCTGAGGGAAATTCGTTGCATATTTACAACCCGGAAATTATGAGTAACGGGCAAGATGTATCTACACCCGCCACAACATTGACATTTCCCCGGCAAAAATCGGCGCGCAGGCTGTGCATTGCCGACTTCTTCGCGCCGAAAGAATCGGGCAAAATCGATGTATTTCCGATGCAAGTGGCGACGGTGGGAGAAGTTGCTACGGAGTACGCCCAAAAGCTATTTGCTAACAATCAATATACCGATTACCTCTACTTCCACGGGTTGGCGGTACAGACAGCGGAAGCGGTAGCAGAATGGACTCACGCGCGGATTCGCCGAGAATTGGGCTTTGCTAGCGAGGAACCGGACAACATTCGGGATATGCTGGCGCAGCGATATCGCGGTTCGCGCTACAGTTTCGGCTATCCGGCTTGTCCGAATATGGCGGATCAGTACAAGCAATTAGATTTGTTAAAGTGCGATCGTATAAACCTGTACATGGATGAAAGCGAACAGCTTTATCCGGAACAATCCACCACTGCAATTATCACCTATCACCCAGCCGCGAAATACTTCAGTGCTTAATTATTTGGTGCGCGCGGACTAATCTGTTGTGCATTTAAATCCCTCGGGTTTGTAGTGAGGACTTTAGTCCGCATTTGGAGAGGACTAACTGGTTTGTAGTGAGGACTTTAGTCCGCATTTGGAGAGAACTAAAGTCCTGACTACGAACCTCTATTATGGGTTTGTAGTGAGGACTTTAGTCCGCATTTAGAGAGGACTAACTGGTTTGTAGTGAGGACTTTAGTCCGCATTTGGAGAGGACTAAAGTCCTGACTACGAACCTCTATTATGGGTTTGTAGTGAGGACTTTAGTCCGCATTTGGAGAGGACTAACTGGTTTGTAGTGAGGA